>NZ_JBEXUP010000051.1:0-57626 GCF_040614375.1 Nonomuraea sp. NPDC005983 | reverse complement strand
CCCATGCCCGCCAGGCCGCGCTGCTGCGCCGCCTGCGCGAACTGGCCGGCGACGATGAGGCAAGGCCGGGACGTTAGCGGCCTCAGATGCCGTCTCGATGCCCCCGCCGGGGTTGTCGCCGCGCCGGCGCTTCCACAGCCGCTGTCTGGACGCAGCGAAGATGACAGTGGAACCTGCTCCTGACCTGGGCACTGTCACTTCGATGGGTATCGAAATGCCAGTCCTCGCGTCATCGAAGGTGGCAGAACCCAACCGAAGATCAAGTGCCATGAATGTGCGTCGGTTGGGAACGAGGGCTTCAGGGCACGAACTTGTCCTAGTCTTGGAGCCATGGGGACCGTGGAGGATGAATCGTCCCTCTCCGCGCTCCTGAGGACCGTGAACGTCGGCGATGTCCTCACCGGGACCGTCGCAGAGATCACGCGATCGGGAACGACCGTGCTTCTCGACGCTTTCGCCGTTGATCCAGTCGGCGTTATCAGCGAGCTTGATCTTTCCTGGCGATCCTTCGGGCGCTCTGCTGCTGACATCCCTGAAGTCGGCGGGCGGGTCTCTGCCGAGGTGATCGCCGTTGACCTTCGAGAGCGGCGGGTCCTGCTCTCGCGGTCGGCGACCGAGAACCCCCAGCTCTGGGCCTATTTGAAAGCGCTGCGTCGGGGCCAGCGGCTGTCCGGTACCGTAGCGGCCATCGAAAGCTTCGGCGTCTTTGTCGATCTGGACCACGGACCCGACCACCCCATCTTTCCCGGCGTCGGCTTCATCACCATGCCCGAGCTGTCCTGGCACCGCTTCGATGACCCCTCCGAGGTCGTCTCCGTGGGAGAGCACATCACCTGCGAATTCCTCGTCTTCGACACCCACAACGGCGAAGCCCGCCTATCGCTGTGCGCCACCCAGCCCGACCCGTTCCAGGAGTTCGCGCGCCGCGCTCATGTCGGGCAGATCCTGCACGGCCTGGTCACCAAAGTGGTGTCCTTCGGCGCCTTCGTCCGCGTGGCAGACGGCATCGAAGGCCTGATCCACCTCAGCGAACTCACCGCCCCGACGGCCGAGGCATCAGGCGACGAGGCTCAGGTCGGCGACGAGGTCACCGTGATCATCATCGAGATCGACACGCTGCGGCGTCGGCTCGCCCTATCTCGCCGGTGATCTATGTGCCACGAGTGTCCGACGCCTCCCGAACAGCGAGGAACTCATCCAGCAACGTGAAGAGCACCTCGATAACCTTGGCCTCCTCTTCACGGGTCAGCTCCCACTGCTCCCACCCGTCAGAGAGAGCGATATGGCGCACATGCCCATGCCAGCCGTGGTTGGAGTCCTGACCTCGCCGAGCCACCAGCCACTCCCGCCAGCCGCTCGGACCAGGACCTCCATGACGCAGCGCGTGCTGGCCATAACCGTCCAGGAACCCCTTCACCGCAGCAAACCGCGACCCCACCACGAACATGCCCAACCGCTTGGCCACGTGGGCGAAGTACTCACGTTCGCAGCCCAGCTATGCCTCAAGCGCGAGTGAAGCTGGCGCCACTGCAGCACCAGCTTCTGGCCCGCCACGACGCCCAGGTGGGTCAGTAAGCACCATGTGCGGTCGGCTCGGAGCGCACAAGCCCACCGGCCGAAGACTCCCGCTACGGCCATCACCCCGCGCGGAGCCGTGCCAGGTGGTAGTCGAGCAACGCCGCGACCTCCTTGGGCGTGTAGTGCCCGACCAGGGTGGCGTTCACGATGCCCTGCGCGAAGGCGTACAGGATGCTCGCCTCCTTGCCGGCATCCAGGTGGGCGGCGAGTTGCCCGGCGGTCTGGGCGGCCCTGATCTGCTCGGCGAGGAAGGACAGCAGGTGCGAATACCCCATCCGCATCGCGGCCGCCTGGTTCTCGGACATCACCGAGCTCGCCTGGAACGCCAGCCCGATGCGGTTCAGGTAGCTGCGCTCCTCATCCAGTGGCAACAGCTCCAACACGGTCGTCCGCAGCACGTCGAGCGGCGTGGATTGGTGCGCTGCCACGGCCGCCACCCGTTCCCCGATCCAGATCCCGATGCGCTCCAGCGCCAGCAGCAGCATCTGGTCCTTCGTCGTGACGTAGTACTGCACCGCCCCCATGGACATCCCGGCCTCGGCGGCGACCTCCCTCAGGCTGACGCTCTCCATGCCCTTGTCGTGGATGACGCGGTGCACGGCCTCGGCGATGTGCCGCCGCCGGGCCTCGTGGTCGACGATCTTCGGCATATCCCGCCACTTTCTCATGCGAGTGCATGGTAAAAGCTATCGCCCCTGTTTATCATGCGACTGTATGACAAACTGGGGCGGCAGGGGGGATCCGGATGCGGGTTCTGATCATCGGAGTCGGCACGCGCGGGGACGTGGCGCCGTATACGGGGCTGGGGGTGCGGTTACGCGAGGCCGGGCACGAGGTGACGATCGCCGCGCACGAGCCGTACGCGGAGCTGGTGACCGATGCGGGCCTGGAGTCCATACCACTTCCCGGAGACCCGCTCCCCACGCTGACCGGCCCTATCTCCGTACGCATCAGCACCTTCAAGGAGTACGGCGAGCAGCTCATGGAGGGACTGGCCGAGCTCGCCGGGCAGGAGGCCGACCTGCTCCTGCTCGGCATGGCGGGCGCGCTGGGTTATCACGTCGCCGAGGCGATGGGCGTGCCGAGCATGGGGGTGCACCTGCAGCCGATCGACCCCACGGGAGACTTTCCGCCGGTCATGAGCCTGTTCCAGCGGTCGCTCGGGCGGTGGGGGAACCGCAGGGCGGCCCGGCTCGCGTTCGAGTTGCCCGCCGCCGGCCCGCTGCTCGCCGGGTTAAGCACGAAGATGCGGGCCCGGCTCGGACTGCCTCCGATGACCCCGCGCGCCCTCTACCGGCACCGGGAGAGCACGCGCTGGCCGGTCTTCCACGGGGTCAGCCCGCTGGTGCTGCCGCGCCCGGCCGGCTGGCGGCCAGGGCTGGAGATCACCGGTTACTGGTGGCCGCCCCGGCCGCAGGACTGGCAGCCAGATCCGGTGCTGCGCGACTTCCTGACATCGGGGCCCACACCGGTCTTCGTCGGCTTCGGCAGCCTGGCCGGCACGCGGACCGAACAGTACACAGAGCTGGCCGTGCACGCGCTGCAGCGGGCCGGGTTGCGCGGCGTGTTGCAGACCGGCCTGCAGGGACACATCTCGGACGATGTGCTGGCGGTCGGGGACGTGCCGCACGACTGGCTGTTCCCCCGACTGGCCGCCGTCGCCCACCACTGCGGCAGCGGCACTACCGGGAGCGGGGTGCGGGCGGGGGTGCCCGCCGTGGCCGTGCCGGTCATGAACGACCAGCCGTTCTGGGCGTCCAGGTTGACGGCACTCGGCGTGGCCCCGGCCGCGATCCCGTTTCGCCGCCTGACGCCCGCACGGCTGGCCGCCGCGCTCACCACCGCGGTCACCGACCCGGCCTACCGGCAGCGGGCCCAGGCCCTCTCGGTCCGGGTCTCGGCAGAGGACGGCGCGGCGCCCGTCGTCGAGGCGGTGAACCAGCTCCAGGTCACCCACAGGTCCTGCCGCCGACCAGGAGGCAAGTCGGACTGAAGGCGCGCCCCGGGCCGCACTGGACGCGAGGTTAGGCTCGGGATCTGTTGCGGGGGCCTCAGTGAGTTTGAACGCCGTGCGCTTGAAGCCGGGAGAGGATCAGCTCTCGGAGCTCGCGTTCTTGAACGGCTCTGTCGTGACGTCCTCTGCGGTCAGCTGTTGCGGCCCAGCGTTCGAGGACGTCGATCGTGAGAAGCCATTGGGCGATGGTGAGTTTGGGTTTCACGATCTCGTCCGGTGGCGGCCACGCGCCGGAGCCGGGAACGCCGGGTGTCCACTTTGCGATCTGATCCCAACCGGCCCGTCGGATACTGCGTGCAAGAGCGGCCCGCTGACGATTGCCGTTCACTGTCTCGACACTGGCGTCGTTGTCCATGGATGCGTCGATGAGCCCCCACTGACGGAGGGGCATCGCGATGATCAGGCCGACACTCATGCCGGGCATGGTGTCAAGATCATGAAATGTGGTCAAGACAGCCTCGGAAGGGCTGTGTCGCCCCCGGATATGCCGCGATCGCAGGCTGTTGTCACTAGGGAAGTGACCGGACGCCTGCAATCGTCTGCCAGGGGCGTAGCCCTTCACCGGCCAGGAGCAGCGCGGCCTCGAGCAAGTCCAGATCGTCGACGGACTCGGGCGGGTGCAGGTGGTGGGGCGCGCCGGGTTCCCAGAGAGCGAGCATGGCGGGGCCGCTGCTGCTCTGGTGCGTTTACCCGACAGTCGGGCCGCGGTTCTACGATCACGCCTCGCAGAGCGGCCCGTACTGGACGGCCTGGGCGACCGTGCCCGTGGCGCTGGTCACCGCGCTGGTGGCGGCCGGTCTGTCCACGAGCGGCCGTGACGCGCGGGCGTCCGTCAGGATCTGACGCGGTCGAGTCCTGATCGACCCCGGCGTGTCGTCGCACCGGCATGCGGCGCCGAAGCCGGGTTACCCCGGCAGCCCTGCGCGCTCGGCGGGCGCCTGCCCGAGCGGGACCTCGTGCCAGGTCCGCGGCGACGACATCGAGATCATCTGACCGTTGCGGCGCGGGCGCCGATGGCGGCTTTCTTGGCCTTGTTGCCGCAGGTGTTCATCGAGCACCAGCGGCGGTTCCGGCCGCGGCTGGTGTCGACGTAGAGCCCGCGACAGCCGGGGTTGTCGCAGGTCTTGACGCGGTCGCGGTCGGCACCGCCGAGGGTTTCGATCGCCTCGGAGGCGATCACGCCGAGCGCGTCCCGGATCGGGTGCGGGCCGGTGGTGGTCCAGTGCGCTCCAAGGTGACGGAGCTGACGGCGCGCCTGGCCGGCACGTGCGATCCGGTTGATCAGCTCGAGGTCCGCGTCTGCGATCTGTTCGCGGTGGACGACGGCGGTCCCGGCCCGGTGGACGGCTTCGCGCAGTCGCCGCGCGAGGTCGAGGTCTCGGGGCGTCGCCTCGGTCTCGGACCAGTCAAGCTCGTTCAGGCGCAGCCACTCGGTCAGCCGCGCCGGGCCGGTCAGGCGTTCGTACGGTGCGCCATAGCGGTCGCTCAGGGTGGCGGTGAACCGGAAGCCGAGGTTCTCGTTGTCGAGGCGGAACGACTCGCCGGAGCCACTGCGCATGGACGGCATGCAAACCCCCTCATCTCGGACGAACCAGTTTAGCCGGTTCGCTTCAGCTGGGTCACACATGCCATAGTTGAACCGTCTTAAATGGTTCAACCGGAAGGAATGCGAGATGAGTGGCATCGCCGTCGTCGGCTTGGGATCGATGGGAGCGCCGATCGCCCGGAACCTGCTGAACGCCGGGTATGAGGTCGCGGTGTGGAACCGCAGCCAGGCACCGGTCCGGGCGTTGGTGGACGCGGGCGCGCGAGCGGTCACCGTTCCGGCCGAGGCGCTGCAGGCCGACATCGTGCTGTCGGTGCTGGCGAACGACGACGCCGTGACCGAAGTGTTCCTGCGCGACGAGGTGCTGGCCGCGGCACGTCCGGGGACGATCCACGTCAACATGGCCACCGTCAGCCCCACCCTGGCGCGCACGGCCGCCGAGGCGCACGCGCGACACGGGGTCGGGTACGTTGCGGCTCCGGTGTTCGGCGGTGTCCCGGTCGCCGAGGCCGGCAAGCTGAACATCCTGGCCGCCGGACCGGCGGAGCTGATAGAGCGGGCCCAACCGGTCTTCGACGTCATCGGCGCCCGCACCTGGCGCCTGGGGGACGATCCGGTCCGGTCCACCATCGTCAAGATCGCCGGCAATCTGCTCATCGCCTCGGCGATCCAGACCCTGTCGGAAGCGATCAGCCTGACCGAACGCGCCGGCCTCGACGCGGCTGACGTCGTCGAGGTGCTGACCTCCACGATCGTGCCGGGGCCGGTGTACTCCGGCTACGCCGACCGAATCGTCCGGGACGCGTACGAGCCGGCCGGTTTCTCCACCGTCCTCGGCCTCAAGGACGTCAACCTCGCCCGTGCCGCCGCCGCCGACAACGGGCTCGACCTGCCCGTCGGCAACCTGCTGCGGACCCTCCTGCAGGAGAACGTCGACGCAGGTCTCGGGCGGCACGACTGGGCCGCGCTCGCCGCCACCCAGCGCCGCCGCGACCTCCCGCCATCAGCGACCAGCCAGGGGGCCTGAACGTCCCGGGCTACCGCAGCTCTGCGCGTCGACGGGGCTCGTGTGTCTCCGGAAGAGCCGCTACCGCCCGGCGCGGAGGGCCTGCCGGGGCACGTCAGCGCCGCAGTTCGTGCGGCTCGATGGTGCTCTCCTCAAGCCGCGCCCTCTGTCAGCCGGGGCGGCGCAGGGTGCTCAGCTGGAACAGCGTGAACATCGTCACCGCCACCCCGGCCCACGACCAGCGCCATCGCGGGCAGCGTACGCCGGAACAGGGTGCCGGCCGCGGTGCCGAGCGCGAACGCGTACAGCCACCACGCCGCCGGCGCCACCCTGACCATGTTGAACACGCCGATGTTGCCGAACGTTGGCCACCACGCCGCCCACAGCTCGCCCAGCGCGGCCACGCCCGCCTGCCGAGCTCGCGCAGCGGCAGAGACGTTCTCCGCCACGACGCCCTGGCGGGCGAGGTGCGCCTGACGTAGAGGCCCGCCTTCGTCGCGGCCATGGGGAAGGGACGTCAGCGGGAGCGGCAGCACGGTGTCCCAGCCCACGGACAGGCCGCAGCGCTTACCCCCACATCGAACAAGGGCAGGGAGAGAACATGAGCAACTGGTCGCCGCGGCGCGAAACGCCCACCACGAGACCCGGTAAGGCCCCAGGTGAGCAGTAAGGAGAAGGGCATGCGGATGACGGCACCGGCTCGGTGGCTCGTGAGCCTGGGCACCGTGATCACGCTGACAGCCTGCGCGGGCACCGGCGGCTCCAACGGCGGCACGACGAGACAGGTCACGGCGTCCACCACCGTCGCCGGCGAACCGGTCACGCTGACCCTCGCCTACACCGACGACCCACCCACCAAGGCGCTCATCGACGGCTTCACGAAACGGCACCCGAACGTCACGATCAAACCCCAGCAGACTCCCTTCAACGACTACATCAAGTCGATCAAGCTGGCGATGTCGTCGGACCGGCCACCGGACATCGCCCAGTACAACCCCGGCGCGATGAGCTCCCTCGTCCCGGCCGGACTCATCCTCGACCTGGGCCCATGGGTCAGAGCCTACGGCTGGAAGAACCGCTTCCCACCGGCCAGCCTCGAAGTCCTCAGCTCCGACAAATCAGCCAAACGGCTCGGCACCGGCGCCCTGTACGCCGCGCCCGGCGCACTGTCCGTACTCGGCGTCTTCTACAACAGGAAGACCGTGAAACAGGTGCCCAGAACACTGGCCGAATTCGAGGCCGCGATGCGGAAGGCGAAAGACGCCGGACAGACCCCGCTGAGCGTCGGCGCCCTCCAGGTCGGCGGTTTCCAGATCTGGAACGCACTGCTCAACGTCCTCGGCGACGTCAACGCCTACCGCTCCTGGGTCTACGGCCGGCCAGGGGCCACCATCGAAACCCCAAGCGCGCAGAAAGCCACCCAGACACTGACCGACTGGGTACACAGGGGATATATCCCCGCCTCGGCGAACGCCACAGCCGACAGCGACGCACAGGCCGCCTTCGCCCAAGGCAGGAGCGCCTTCCTCGTGACCGGCAACTGGGCCGCCGCCGCCCTGCAGAAGGCGATGGGCGACGACGTCGGCTTCTTCCTCCTGCCCTCCACCACCGAACAGCCGAAGAACGTCGCCTCCGGGGCGAGCGTCGCCTACGCCGTCTCGTCGAAGACCAGGCACCCCAACGTCGCCGCCGCGTTCCTCGACTACCTCAGCTCCCCCGAGGCAGCGAAGATCCAGTTCGAGGCCGGGTTCATGCCGGTCAGCACCAGAACCGAACTGGGCGGCGACGGCCTGCCGCAAGAGATCGCAGCCGCCTTCACACCGGTCGCGCAGCACAACGGGATCGTCCCGTTCCCCGACTTCGCATCACCCGGCATGATCGACAAGCTGACCCCGGGCGTCCAGGGCCTCATCAGCGGCAGGACGACCACCGAGGACTTCCTGCGCTCCCTGCAGTCGTCATGGGAGCAACACCATGGCTCATAACCGGGGCGGCGAGCCCACCGCCGGGCGGGGACGACGCGTGCGCGGCTGGCTGTACGTCCTGCCCGCACTCGCCGTATACCTCGGATTCGCCATCTGGCCGGCACTGAACACCCTGCGCCTGTCGTTCCTCAACTGGGACGGCATCCTGCCCGCCACCTGGGCCGGCCTCGGCAACTACACCAAGATCTTCCAGGACCCGGCGCTCTACGAAGCGATCCTGCACAGCCTCGTACTGATCGTCTTCTTCTCGTTCATCCCCATCGCCGCGGGGCTGCTCATGACAGCCCTGCTCATGGGCAAGGTACGCAAAGGCATGACGTTCTACCGGATCGTCTTCTTCCTCCCCCAGGTGCTGCCGCTGGTCGCCGTCGGCATCACCTGGCGCTGGCTCTACAGCGAGTCCGGTGTGGTCAACCAACTGCTCGACCTCGCCGGGCTCGGCACGATCACCCGCGCCTGGCTGGGCGACTACGGCCTGGCGCTCGTCGCGCTCGGACTCATCGGCACCTGGGTCATGAGCGGACTGTGCATGATGCTCTTCCTCGCCGGCGCACAGAAGATCGACCCATCGCTCTACGAGGCGGCCACCCTCGACGGCGCCGGATCGTACCGGCGGTTCCGCCACGTCACCCTGCCCGGCGTCCGCAGAGAGATCACGATCGCCGGCGTGATCACCACGATCGCCGCGCTGGCCGGCTTCGACCTCGTCTTCGTCACGACGAACGGCGGGCCCGCCGGACAGACCAACGTACCGGCCCTGCTCGTCTACCGGCTGGCGTTCAACGAAGGCGACATCGGCGGCGCCAGCGCCCTGGCCGTCGTGCTGACCGTGCTCGTGGTCGCCGTCGTCAGCACCATCCGATACGTCACGAGAGACAGGGGTTGAGCATGCGCGGCGGTGTCGGTGCCCGGTACGCGATCCTCATCGTGCTGGCGGTCATGGTGCTCCTGCCGTTCGCCGGCATCATCCTGGCCGCCCTGCACTCCCCCGGCGCCCAGATCAGCGGGCTGAGCATCCCCGGCCGCTGGTCGTGGGAGAACTTCACGCTCGCCTGGGAACGGGGCAACTTCAGCAACCTCATGCTCTCCAGCGTCCTGATCGCGGTCTGCGTGGTACCGCTCACCCTCGTCCTGGCCACGCTCGCCGCGTACGGGCTGACCATTGTCAAGGTCTGGGGCAACAGGACGCTGTCGACCGGGTTCGTCCTGGGGCTCACGCTGCCGGTGGAGCTGGTGGTGGTGGCGCTCTACTTCAACCTGCGCGAGGTCGGGCTCACCGACTCCTACCTCGGCATCGTCCTGGCGGAGGCGGCGCTGTTCATGCCGTTCGGGGTGTACTGGATGCAGGCCCACTTCTCCGGCGTCCCGAGCGCGCTGGTGGAGGCGGCCCGGATCGACGGCGCGCGCGACCTCGTCGTCCTGGTGCGGGTGCTGCTGCCGATCTCCTGGCCGGCGATCACCACCCTGTCGGTCCTGTACTTCATGTGGTCGTGGAACCAGTTCCTGCTGGTGCTGGTCATGATGCAGGACCCGGACCGGCGGACCGCGCCGAGCGGCCTCGGCCTCTTCGTCGGCCAGTACGCCACGGACATCCCGCTCCTGGCGGCGGCCAGCCTGATCGTCATCGCCCCGATCGTCCTGGTGTACCTGACGTTCCAGCGCAGCTTCGTCAACGGCATCACCCAGGGCGCCATCAAGGGCTAGGGAACGCTTGGGCGCTGCGGCCTGCTCTGTTCCGAGGGTTGGGGGTCAGGTGGGGCGAGTCGGCCCCTGGCGGGCCAACGCAGCGGCGGTGCCGTCGATGAGAGCTCTCAGGCCGTGCTCGAAGGCGTGCTCGCCGAGCGTGCCGCCCTCTTCGCGATAGGCCGCGATCAGGGTTCCCGGCGCGTCGTCGCCGAGCAGTTCCTCGAGCCCGGCGAGCCGCTCCTGCGGCGGCCCGGCGGGCTCGGCACACTCGGCCTGCTCCTGCAGGACGAATCCGTTGACGTACTGAGTCAGCGCCGTGATGGTCCGCAGTGCCAGGCCCGGGGTGAACCCGTGCTCGGTCATCGCGGCCAGTTCCTGGTCGAACAGCCGGATCGTGGCCGGTTCCAGCCGGGTGGCGCTGGCCACGATGCGGGCGCCGTCGCGGTGGGCGCGCAGCGAGCCGCGGTAGGCGCACGCCCGACGGGCGAGCCAGCCCTGCCAGGTCTCACCCTCGCGGGGCGGGCCCATCCCGGCGTCCTGGATGATCTGGTCGGCCATCCCGTCGAGCAGTTCCTGCTTGGTGCGGATGTGCCAGTACAGCGCGGGCGACTGGACGCCCAGCTCGGCGGCGAGCCGCCGGACCGTCAACCCCTCCAGCCCCACCTCATCGAGCAGCCGCAACGCCGTTTCGATCAACAGGTGCCGGCTGAGACCGGGCCCTTTGCTCGTGCGCATCACTGACACCTTAGCACCGCTAAGGAATCGGGCATGTCACTATTCTCGGCGATATGAAGAGCATTCGCAGCGTGGTGAGCGCCCTCCTGATCGGCGTGGCATTCGGCGCGATCACCTCCCTCGTCAACGACGTCTCCTCCCCGTACGGGCAGGTCGGGGGCGCGTTGGTGAATGCGGGGCGGGGGTGGGTCGCCGAGAGCGCGGCGGTGGTGAGCCTGCTGCTGGACGCCGGCTGGACCTGGGCGGCCTTGGCGGTGCTCGTGGGGTGGCTGGCCGGCGGGCTCGCCCGGGGAGTGGCCTCCGGGGTGGTGGCCCTGGCGGCGGCTACGGCGGCGTACTACTCGGTGGACTCCCTCCTGCGGGCGGAACCGTTGGCCTGGTACGGGCGGGAGACGCTCTTCTGGTGGCTTGCGAGCCTGGTGCTCGGGTCGGCTCTCGGTGCCGTGGGCGCGAGCATCGCGCGCCCCGGGCTGATCGGTCTCGTCGCGAAGCTCACGGTGCCGGTCGGCGCGGCCGTTCAGATGATCTTCCTGCCGCCCGGCTTCGGCCCGACGGTACGCTCGGCGGCGGTCTGGGCGCTGGTGATCGTCTTGGTGGCCGCCGTGACGAGCACCGGCGTCATCGTCACCCGGTACGTCAAGGAGCGGCGTCCTCGAGCTTTTCCACAACCGTCTCGTCTGGGCTGATCGGGCGCCCATCGTCGGTGCGGATCTCCAGTGGACGAAGCGGACGTCCTTGGTGGCGGTCGAGGAGCCGGGAGTGCGGTTCGCCGGGGTCGAAGCAGTGCGCCTCTCCCCACTGGCGCAGCGCGACGATGACGGGGAAGAGGTCCCGGCCCTTCTCGGTGAGGACGTACTCGCGGTGGGCGCTGCCGTCCGATGCGGGCACGGCGTCCATGACCCCGGCTTCGACCAGGGAGCGCAGCCGGGTGGCGAGGATGTTCTTGGCGATGCCGAGGCTGCGCTGGAACTCGCCGTAGCGGCGGCTGCCGTCGAAGGCGTCCCGCACGATCAGCAGCGACCACCAGTCGCCGATGGCGTCGACCGACCGGGCGACAGGGCAGGAGTCGGTGTCGAACCTCGTCCGGGTGACCATGGTGCTCTCTCCTTCGCTAGTTGCAACATGCTACCTCGCTCGGCTACGGTCTGCCAGGTAGCAACATGCAACCGACATGGAGAGTGGGTGCTTGATGACCCGCGGCAACCAAGCGTCGACGCGCGCCGGCGAGCGAACCATCGGCATGGGCCCGGCCTCCGCGCTGCCCCGGCGGCTGATCCTGCTGTTCGCCGTCGCCTGCGGCGGCGCGGTGGCCAACGTCTACTTCGCGCAGCCGCTGCTGGTCACGCTCGGGCAGCAGTTCTCCCTCAGCCCGGCCACGCTCGGGGCGATCGTCACTGTCACCCAGCTCGGCTACGGGCTGGGCCTGTTCCTGCTGGTCCCGCTGGGCGACCTGCTCGACCGGCGCCGTCTGATCACCGTCCAGCTGGCCCTGCTCGGGGCGGCGCTGCTGGCCGTCGGGCTGGCGCCCGGAGCCGCCGTCCTGCTCGCGGGGATGTGCGGGGTGGGGTTGTCGGCCGTGGTCACCCAGACGATGGTCGCCGCGGCGGCGTCGCTGGCCGGGCCGGCCCAGCAAGGACGCGTCGTCGGGGTGGTCACCGGAGGGGTGATCACCGGTATCCTGCTGGCCCGCACGGTGTCAGGGCTGCTGGCCGACCTCGCCGGATGGCGCTCCGTCTATCTCGCCTCGGCCGTGCTGACCGCCGCCGTGGCGGTGGCGCTGCACCGCGTCCTGCGGATCGGCGGTGGAACGATGCAGCGGGTGCCGTACTGGCGGCTGGTGTGCTCGACCGTCACCCTGTTCGCGCGCGAGCCCCTGCTGCGGGTGCGCGGGCTGCTGGCGTTCTTGCTGTTCGCGGCGTTCAGCACGCTGTGGAGCAGCCTCGCGCAGCCGCTGAGCGAGCCGCCGTGGTCGCTGTCGCACACGGCGATCGGCGCGTTCGGGCTGGCGGGTGCGGCCGGCGCGCTGGCGGCGGGAGCCGCCGGACGGTGGAGCGATCGCGGCCTGGCGCAGCGGACCACCGGCATCGGCCTGGGGCTGTTGGCGGTGTCCTGGGTGCCGCTGGCGTTCACGCAGCAGTCGCTGTGGGCGCTCGGCGTCGGAGCGGTGCTACTGGACTTCGCCGTCCAAGCGGTCCACGTCACCAACCAGACGCTCATCTACGCGGTGCGGCCGGACTCGGGGAGCCGGATCATCGGCGGCTACATGATCTTCTACTCGGCGGGCAGCGCCCTCGGGGCCATCGGCTCGTCACTGCTGTACGCAGCGGCCGGATGGGCGGGGGTGTGCGCGCTGGGAGCCGGGTTCAGCTGCGCGGCGCTGGCACTGTGGGCGGCGACGCGGAGCGCCGGACGGAGCAGGGCCGCGACGAGGTGACGGCGTCGGGGCGGATTCGGGTAGGGGTCCGGACATGGGCTGCATCCTGGTGGGAACCGCCTCGTGGACCGACAGGACGCTGCTGGAGTCCGGGTGGTATCCCGGCGACATTGCCTCCGCGCACGACAGGCTGTGCTTCTACGCGAGCCGGTTCCCCATCGTGGAGGTGGACTCCACCTACTACGCGCCGCCCGCGCAGAGCACCGTCGCGCTGTGGCGTGACCGGACGCCCGACGGGTTCACCTTCGACGTCAAGGCCTTCTCGCTGCTGACCCAGCACCCGACCAGGCCCGCGGCGCTCTACAAGGACCTGCGGGAACGCCTCGGCGAGGCCGAGCGGAACGTCTACCTGCGCGACGTGGACCCCGAGGTCGTCGAGCAGGTGTGGGAGCGGTTCGTGGCGGCGCTGGCGCCGCTGCACGACTCCGGCCGGCTGGGCGCGGTCCTGTTCCAGTTTCCCCGCTGGTTCCCGATCGGCAACCGCAACAAGCAGTACATCCTGGAGTGCAAGGCGCGCTGCGCTCCGCTGCGGGTCTGCGTCGAGTTCCGCAACCACACCTGGATGAGCGAGGAGAACCAGTCCGAGACGCTCGACTTCCTCACCTCGTACGCGATCCCGTACGTGTGCGTCGACATGCCGCAGGGCTACCCCGACTCCATCCCACCCGTGCTCGCCGCCACCGCGGACCTGTCCGTGGTGCGGTTCCACGGCCATTCGGAGAAGTGGACGAGCAAGGACATCCACGAGCGGTTCGGCTACCTCTACCGCGAGGGGGAACTGCGGGACTGGGCCTCGAGGCTGCGGCGCCTCGCCGAGGACGCCGACACGCTCCACGCGGTCATGAACAACTGCTACCGCGACTACGCGCAGGTCAACGCCGCGCAACTGGCTCGCCTGATCCCGCAGGAGTGACGTCCGGATTCGGGCGGCGGGGGGACGTCAGCCCGAGATCAGTCCGCTACGGGCCAGGATGCGCAGGTGCTCCACCATGTCGCCGGCGGTCTCGGCAAGCGGCTGGACGCAGACGTGGTCCGCGCCGGCGTCGTGGTGCGCCCGCACCCGCTCGATGATCGTCTCCGGGTCGCCCCAGGCCACGAGGGCGTCGACCAGCGCGTCACTTCCGCCGTTGGCGAGGTCCTGGTCACCCCAGCCGAGGTCGCGCAGGTTGTTCGCGTAGTTCGGCAGCCGAAGGTAGAAGGACGTGAATCGACGGGCGGTCTGCCGCGCCCGCTCCGGGTCGGTGTCGAGCACGACCGTCTGCTCCGGTGCCAGCACAGGATCGGGGCCGAGGATCGCGCGAGCGCGTGCGGTGTGCTCGAGGGTCACGAAGTAGGGATGTGCTCCGTGAGTGCGCTGCGCGGCCAGCTCCAGCATCCTGGTTCGGAGTGCGGCCAGCATCCGCGGAGCGGGTTCCGGCAGCGGACCGCTGTACTCCGTTGCGTCCATGGCGTCGAGATAGGAGCGCATCACCGACACCGGCCTTTGGTAGTCGTGCCCTCTCACCGACACCAAAGGCGCGTGGCTCACGCCCAGCCCGAGCACGAACCGGCCGCCGAACGCCTCCGCGAGGGCGTTCGCCCCGTTCGAGGCGGCGGTGGCGTCGCGGACCCAGACGTTGGCGATACCGGTAGCGATCAACATCCGCTGCGTCGCGCCCAACAGGATCGCCGAATGGGCCAGCGCCTCCTTGCCCTTCGGGCTTTCACCGACCCACAGCGTCCCGAAGCCCAGACTCTCCATCTCGGCGGCCGCCTCCCGCTCGAACGAGGCCGACTCTGCGCTCAGCGTGGTGTTCCAGACCCCTACCCGACCCATGCGCCGCTTCAGCGCCGCGGCATCGACGCCGGCACCAGGCATCGCAACCCCCTCATTGCCACCTGTCACCGCAGGTCACTGGACTCACCCGGGTTCACGATACGCAGACCATCGTCGGGGCAGGTTAACGCCCGATTCATGACTTGGCGGTTCCTCGGCTCATCCACGCCGGGCGCTGACCTGCTGCTTGCGCCATTCGCGCCCGCGGCGGAGTGGACGGTCGAGCCGGTCAGCCCCGCACGCAGGTGGAGCAGTTCGGTCGCGACGAAGTCATGGGGATCGTCGGAGAGTTCGTGTCGGGTAGACGCGCTCGGCGCGCAACGCCGAGAACGTGCCCGTATCCGCTGGGGCCGGCCGCGCCGCAAAGCCGCGTGCTCGAACCCGGTGGGCGTTCGTGACCGCCCCAGTAGCCGGGTCGCGGGTGACGCGGACCGTCGCGGCGAGCACCGTGGCCCACTCGCGACGGTGCGCGCCTACTGGACGTCGATCACGCCGCGAGCAGCGGCCGCGCCTCGACGGCGCCATCCATGAACGGAAGCAGCTCGCCGATCCCGACCGCCTGGGCGCGGTCGGCGGTCTCCACCACGAATCCGGTCGCTTCGCTCGATCACCAGTTGCCGGTCTCGGGGCCCATCGCACCGTACTCGACCTTGCCGTCCCGCCTGTATGTGCTGACCAGGACACCGGTGCTCGACGTCGTGGTGTCGACCAACTTGAGGCCGGCCGGCATGGTTCCCTCGGCGAAGAGCCGCTTGCCGGAGCCGATGAGCACGGGGAAGACCAGCAGGTGGAACTCGTCGACGAGGTCATGTTCGACCAGCGTCTGGATCAGCTTGCCGCTGCCGTGGACCTGGATCTCGCCGCCCTCGCCTCGTTTGAGGTCCCTGACCGCCTCGGCGACATCGCCGGTGAGCAGCGTCGAGTTCTGCCACGACACGGTGTCCAGCGTCCGTGACGCGACGTACTTGGGCAGGTTGTTCATCCTCTCCCCGATCGGGTCGCCGGCCTCGGCCAGCGGCCAGGCGGCGGCGAAGATGTCGTAGGTCTTGCGCCCGACCAGGAGCGCGTCGGCCCTTCTGACCAGCGCGGTCATCAGCTGGACGAGCTCCTGGTCGAAGTGTGGTGCGACCCATCCGCCGTGCTCGAACCCGCCGTCGCGGTCCTCGTCGGGGGCGCCCGGTGACTGCATGACCCCGTCCAAGGACACGAACGTGGTCACCATCAGCTGTCGCATGTCGTCTCCCTCGCTTCCGTTGGGCATCGGTGATGACGCCCCCACCAACTACGGCGAACGAGACCACCTGCGATCGACGGCACGCGCGAGGCGAAGACACTCCTTCCTCAACGTTTATGCGCCCATGGGACGGCGCCGAGTGCGGACGCGGGTGGGGCTGGCGGCCCTGAACCTCACTCGTACGGCTCCGCGGGCTGGTCGATCTCTTTGACGTCGGAGGCGGTCAGGCCGGGCGCGACGAAGCCGTTCGGCACCTTGCCGCCCTTCCACGGGATCCAGGTGCCCGTGACCTCCACCCAGGTGTCCTCCTTGGGGGCGGACGCGCCACGGACGGCCACCTTGAGCGCGATGGCGTCGGCGGCGCAGCAGCTCATCTGCATCCTGGCCACGTACCACTGGCCCGTTCTGCTGGACTTCACCACGAAGCCGGTGAGCTTCACCCGCTTGCCCACCAGCGATCTTCCGTAGGCACGGCCGATGAACTCGCCCACGGCGAGCGGTGTCACCCCGGCGCCGCCGAGGTTTCGGTAGTCCGACACCTTGGGCGGTGGTGGCCGTTCCTCGCGCTGGACGGCGAACGCTCCCAGGGCGGGCGGGGCGACCAGCGTCAGCGCGAAGACGGGCACGGCCATGAGCCACGCCACCCGTGGCCCATGCCCGTGGTCGTGTCCATGGTCGGGGCCGTGATCGCCCTGATCGTTGTCGGCGCGCGGCGCGTTTCGCCAGGCTCCGAGCAGTCCGGCCAGGGCCAGCGCGGCCATCACCACGCCCGCCGCGATGATCATGGGCCGGAACCCCGGCTTGACGTAGTTCACGTACGTCTCGGACAAGAGCGAGACTTTCAGCAGCATGCCGGCCACCACCAGCAGCAGGAGGTTCTGCGACACCCGATTCACAGCAGCACCCAGCCCGCGGCGAAGCTGACGGCGATCGCCAGCGTGAAGGTCAGCGGGACGAACCGCCACGCGAAAGCCCGGCCGAACGTTCCGGCCTGCAGCGCGATCAGCTTGAGGTCGACCATCGGCCCGACCACCAGGAACGCCAGCTTCGCTGTCGGCGAGAACGCGGTCATCGACGCCGCCACGAACGCGTCGGCCTCCGAACAGATCGACAGCAGCACCGCGAGCAGCCCCAGCACCAGCACGGACAGCACCGGAAGCTCGCCCACGGAGGTGAGCCACGACCTTGGGACCATCACGTTCAGAGTCGCCGCGGTCAGCCCGCCGACGACCAGGAATCCGCCGGCGTGCAGCAGGTCGTGCCGCATCGCCTCGACGAAGCTCCCCCATTTGCTCTGCCCCGGCGCCGCCGTGTGGGTTCGTACGCGCAGCCATTCTGGACGGCCGAACCGTGCCCACGCCCACCCCGCCAGCACGGCCACGGTCAGGGAGGCGACGAAGCGCGCCACCACCATGGCCGGATTGCCGGGGAAGGCCACCGCGGTGGCCACCAGCACCACCGGGTTGATCGCTGGGGATGCGAGCAGGAAGGCCAGCGCCGCGGCGGGTGCCACCCCGCGCGACATCAGCCCCGAGGCCACCGGCACCGACGCGCACTCACATCCGGGCAGCACCGCCCCAGCGGCGCCCGCTATCGGGACGGCGGCGTACGGCTGCCTGGGCAGCGCCTTCGTCCAGAACGACGGCGGGACGAAGGCGGTGATCGCAGCCGAGAGCACCACCCCGAACACCAGGAACGGCAGCGCCTGCAGGCACACCGCCACAAAGATCGTGGCCCACGTCCGCAGCGCCGGAGCCGTCAGGTGCGGGGTCAGGAGGAACCGCCCCGCCACCAGGGCCGTGATCAGGAGGATGATCGCCCACGGCAACCTTGGGCCCGCCGACTTCCGGCGCCCCCAACTGTCGGGAGGAAGGCGATCGTCCTCGCTCAGCCAGTCATCGGTGGCTCGCTGTGTCATCACGTTTCCCGGCTGGTGCCGTCCTTCTGACATGCGGCCGTAGATTAGCGGGTTTTGTGATCTCTGTAGATGAGAGGCCCGGAAAGACGGGAAAGATCGCCCCGATCACCAATCGCGGGCTGCGATCAGCTTTTCCACATCCGCCTCCGCGAACCCGTATGCCGACGCCACGAACCAGAAGTCCTCGGCGATCACCTCTCGTGCAACGGTCTCGATCTCACTGCCCGCCGCCTCGAACTCCGCCTCCAGCGCGTTGAACTCCTCCGTCGCAGCCTCCGTGAGCGTGTACAGCGCCGCCAGATCCGACGGCCGCTCGGCCTCGATCCGCTCGCACAGCCTCAGGAGGATCGCCTTCCCCTTGTCTACGACGTGATCCGGGAAGTACCCGTCGTCGTACATGCCTTTGAGGAACGCATGGTGGACCACCTGCTGGTTCGTGGGCGACACGATCATCTCCTGTCCTCGCGATAGGTCGGTGCCCCGATGGTGCACTGCGCCACCGACAAAAGCGCGGCGTGGAGGCCGGCGGGTGCCGCCGTGGTCACCCGCGGAACCCGGCGGCCTCCACGACTGCGCTACACGACCGCCGTCATCGCCCCGGCGTTGGACGCCGTCGAAGTCCGCGCCTCTCGTTCACCGCGGTAGAGACGAGACGGTCAGCTTGCGGACTCGGGGAAGGCCGAGCTGGAGAGCGGTGCGAGTTGGGGGCGCTTGGCCCGGCGACCTTCGCCGGAGGAACGGCCGCGCAGGCGGCGGTAGATCCACGGGCCGGCGAAGGCGGCGACCCAGCGCAGCTCGGTTCCGATGGACTGCCAGGCCGTGGGCGGGGGCGGCGGGGCCAGCGGGAGGGACCAGGTGTCGTCGCTGCCGGGCAGGCCGAGCGTGTGGGCGATGGCGGCGGCCATGCGGGCGTGGCCGAGGGGGCTGGCGTGCAGGCGGTCGGTGCTCCACATTCTTGCGTCGGTGGTGAAGGCGTGGGGGTAGGTGTCGACGACGGTGACACCGTGGCGGGCGGCGGCGACGCGGATGCGGGCGTTGAAGTCGAGGACCCGAGAGCGTAACGGGCGGGCGATGGGGGCGATCTTGCTGGGGTCGGGGTAGGTGACGGTGACCACGTGCGCGCCCGCCGCGCGGAGAGCGGCGAACATCTCCTCCAGGCAGGCGGTGACCTCGGCGGCATCGAAGCCGGGGCGGATGAGGTCGTTCAGCCCTGCTATGACCGTGGCCAGGTCGGGCCGGAGCTCCAGGGCGGGCCCGAGCTGCTCGTCGCGGACCTGGGCGGCCAGCCGGCCCCGCACCGCGAGGTTCGCGTAGCGCGTTTCCGGGTCGATCCGGGCCAGGTGCTCGGCCAGCCGGTCGGCCCAGCCCCGGTAGCCTCGGACGTCGTCTCCGTCGCCGAGCCCTTCGGTCTGGCTGTCGCCGAGGGCGACGTACCGCTTGAAGCTCATGAGGCCTTCCCTCCCGAGTGCGGCTGGGTCGCGCGCTCCCCCAGCGTCTGCGCGGTGCTCAGACACCAGTCGCGCATCTGGCGTTCGAGGCGGCAGCCGGCCAGGCCGGTCAGGTAGGGACCGATCCGGTCGCTCTGCCGCAGAAACGACTCCTCGTCCAGGTCGCCGCGCATGTGCACCAAGGCCCGCTCGAAGACTTCGAGCTTGGCGGCGGCCTCGACGGCACGCTCATGAAGCTGCGCGATCACGGGCGCCGGATCGAGCAGGTCGACCGCGTGGACCTTGACCGCCAGGTCGTCGCGGAGGAGCAGCGGCTTGCCCGAGGAGGCCGCGAAAGACGCCAGCTCGTCGATGCCGACCTCGGTGACGAGGAACACCCGCTTGTTCGGACGCCCTTGCTGGACGACCTCCCGCCCGCTGATCAGCCCGGCGTCCTCCAGCTTGGTCAACTCGCTGTAGAGCTGCTGCGGCGCGGCGTACCAGAAGTTGGAGACGCCCACGTCGAACAGCTTGGCGAGCTGGTAACCGCTGTACTCCCCGTCGAGCAGCGTCGCCAGCACCGCGTGGCGCAACGCCATCTCCGACCACCTCCAGATCCTCAGCCGATAGTACTCATCGACATGAGTAGTCACAAGGATGAATAGGCCCTGTTCTCGTATAGCTACCGCCAGGTGGCGTGTAGCGCTGAGTAACTGCCATAGCCCTCGTTTCCCTGTCCCGGCTGCCTCGTTGAGCTGAACGAGTGACGGCGAGGGGTAGGGCGCATGCGGCAGGACTGGGAGCCGGAGGACCTGATCGAGCTACGACTGGCAGGGGGACCGGATCAAGCGGAAGGTGAGTGGACGGGGAATCAGGCGGCGATCGAGGCTTCGTGTTCGGCGTCCTTCGCCAACGTCCGTGTCCGGGGTAGGACGAGATAGGTGAGAGCCAGTCCGATCAGGCTCAGTACCGCGCCCGCCAGGCCGGTCCACCGCAGAGCGCCGGCGGCGACGATCGCGCCGCCGATGACCGAGCCGGCTGCGGCCCCGAGGTTGAAGGCGCCCACGTTGACGGAGACCGCCAGGTTCGGGGCGGCGCCCGCATGGTGCAGGATGAGTCCCTGCAGCGGGGCAATGGTCGCGGTGGCGAGCAGGCCGAGTACCAGGACCGCGGCCACGGCGGTGGGCTGCCACACCACGGCGAACGGGACAAGCAAGAGCGTCCCCGCCAACCCGCCGAAGACCCCGCGTACGGTGGCGCTCATCGACTTGTCGGTCAGCTTTCCGGCGGTGAGGTTGCCGAGGAAACTACCCGCGCCGTAGGCGAGCAGCAGACCGGAGACCGCCGCGGCGGAGAAGCCGGAGACGCGGATCAGCAGCGGGGCGATGTAGGTGAACACCGTGGCGACCCCGGAGAAGCCCACCGCGGTGGTGGCGATGGCGAGCATGACCGGCCGACGCGTCACCACGCGTATCTCGTCACGCAGCCGCGTGGACGGTGCCTCCTGCCGGGGCAGGATGGCGGCCAGGAGCATGGTGCCCACCAGGGACAGAACGGTCAGCACGGCGAATGGAGCCCGCCATCCGGCGCCCTGCCCGAGCAGTGCCCCCAGGGGCACTCCGAGGAGCGTGGCCACGGTGAAGCCGGAGGCCACGGTGGCGATGGCCGAGCCCGTCCTCTCAGCCGGGACCACCCGAGTCGCCGTCACCAGCGCCAGAGCCAGGAAGGCGGCGTGACTGAGCGAGGACACCACGCGGCCCACCAGGAGCAGACCGAACGAAGGCGCCACGGCACTGATCGCGCTGCCCGCCGCGAACAGCAGCATCAGGCTGATGGCGAGCCCCTTACGCGGCAGACGCGCGGTCAGCAGCGCCATGACGGGCCCTCCGGCCACCACTCCGAGCGCGTATGCGGTCACCGCTTGTCCTGCGGTTCCCACGGAGACGTCCAGATCGGCTCCGACCTGGGGCAGCAGCCCGGCGATCAGGTACTCCGAGGTACCCACGACAAAGACACTCGCGCACAATGCCGCAAGCGTCGCGAAACCCTTGTTCACGTTCATGCCGCATAAGCTAAAGTCTCATATCGGTATGAGAGTCAAGGCGGGCAGACAAGGTCCGCCCGACCATCAGGAGGGCCTCGTGCGCATCGGTGAGCTGTCCCGGCGGACCGGCGTGGCCGTGCACCTGCTGCGCTACTACGAAGAACAGGGTCTGCTCCACCCGCAGCGACGCCCCAGTGGCTACCGGGAATACGTTGAAGAGGACGTTGCCATCGTCCGCCGCATCCGCAGCCTGCTGGCCGCCGGCCTGAACACCTCGACAATCACTACGGTCCTGCCGTGCCTGCGGGACACTGGCGATCGCCTCGTCCCCACCTGCTCGGACCTGCTCGCCGACCTCCACCAGGAGCGCGACCGCATCGCTCAGGCCATCAGCGACCTTCAGTCCTCCATGGACGCGCTCAATGACGTCATCGCTGCTGCCCCGGCCGACGTCACTCGCCGGGCACTGGCCTCACTCGGCGCATAAACGAATCGGCTCTCACAAACGACCCTTTCCCGGAGCAAGATCAAGGGCGGCCCGTGGAAGCGGTCCGGATCGCCGTTTCACTGTCACAACTCGTTCTCACTCAAGAGTGGAACCGGACATGTTCTGGGAATGCTTTGTGACAGCATCAGGGTCATGACGGCCCCTCAAACCGCACTCGTGCCCGACGCGGACGCCGGTGTAGAGCAGGGTCTTGATGAGCACGATGTCGCCGGTACGGCGCGCGGCCCACACGGTGGTGCAGTAGTTGCGGATCTCGGCCTCGGTGGGGACGTAGGGCAGTTTCTGCACCTGGATGTCGAGCTCGGCGCGCAGGTGCCGGAAGACCTCCTTGAGGTAGGCGTAGTCGGGCCGCTCCTCGCGCAGGTATTTGGCCAGTTGGCGGGCCTTGCGTTTGGCGGGGGTTCGGGGCGGGTGGCCGCTTTGGCCCATGTGAGTGGCCGGTTGTCGGTGGTGGCGGGCAGCCTGCGGTTCCGGCTTGCGCGTTCGGCGCCGACTTGGCCCGAGATCATGCGCTTGGTCCCTCGTCGTTAGCTGTGGGCGGGGTGGGGGTGGCCAGGTCGAGGCGCCGGTCGGGCCGGAGCTGAACGGTGCCGTACGGGGTCATGTTGGTGGCGATCAGCGGGGTGAGGCCGCGCCAGTCGACGTCGGTGAGTACCTCGGCCCACTCGGGTTCGGCGAGGGTGTCTTGGATCATCAGGGTGTTGATGTAGGCGAGGCTGCTCTGCAAGAGCATCAGACAGAGCATGCCGAGTTCCTGCTCCTCGCGCCGATTGGACGCCAGTGCGCGCCACGGGGGTGCCGATCCCTCTTCTACGGTCAACGAAGGTGGCGGCCTGTCGGCCGCCGCGGGCATGTGTGCGTGGAAAGTGCCGAGAACACACGGAGACGGCACTTTCCTTCCCCGAATCGGGTTCCATCCTGAACGTATCGATGTCAGGGTGTCCCGGAAACCAGCGAAGTGCCGACACCAATTGGCAAACCGGCACTTCCGACCTGGTGGGTGGCGTCGCGCGAGTCGGCCTCACCGAAGAGCGGGCGCGCCCCTCGGATTTAGGCGGGGCCGCTGCTCCCCAGAGTCGGGGGTCAGAGTGTGGCGAAACGGAAACGTACGCTGGGTGTCCCGTGCCCGCATCTCATCGCCGGCGCAGGTGGGGTTACTTCCTACGTCATCGGGTGAGCTGCTCCGTGGCTGCGGATTCGACGGTGGGAGCCGGCCGGTTCTTCATGGTCAGGGCCAGGAGGATGGTGCAGGCGGTGAACGCGGCGGCGACGGTGAAGGCCGTGGTCACTCCGTCGGTGAGGACCTGGTGGGCTGGTCCACGCGAAGCGCGCGTGGCTGCGCCGAACACCGTGACGAGGATGGCCAGCCCCAGCGCACCACCGATCTGCTGCATAACATTGAGCAGGCCAGAGGCGGCACCGGCATCCTCGGCTCGGATCCCGGAGGACAACACGGTGGTGGCTCCTACCAGCAAGGTGCCCATGCCGAGACCGGCGATCATCATGGGGCCGAGCAGCGCCAGGGCGTAGTCGGCTTGGGGCGTCAGCTGCGTCATCCACAGCAGGGCCAGGCTGATCGCCCCGGCGCCGACGGCGATCAGCGTCTTGGCACCCAGGCGCGGCAGCAGCCGGGCCGCCACACCGGAAGACGCCAGGATCACCAGGGCCAGCGGCACGAAGGCGAATCCCGCCTGCAGAGGGCTGTAGCCGCGGACCTGCTGCAGAAACTGGGTGAGAAAGAAGAACATGCCGTTGCCCGCGGCCAGGACGAACAGCAGCACGACGTAGCCGCCGGCGCGGTTGCGGTCAGCGAACAGCCGCAGCGGGACGATCGGCTGCCGGGCACGGGATTCCACGGCCACGAACAGGACCAGCAGGACGGCGGCCACGCCGAGCGCGCCGAGCGTGACCACGTCGCCGAAGCCCTGCTCAGCGGCGCGGATGAAGCCGTAGACGAGCGCGCTCATGCCGAGCGTCGAGGTCAGTGAACCCGCCAGATCGAAGCGGCCCGGGTGGCGATCGGTCTCGGTGATGAACAGCGGGGCCAGGATCAGCAGGACGACGCCGATCGGCACGTTGATGAACAGCACCCACCGCCAGGAGATCCAGTCGGTGAGCATGCCGCCGGCGATGAGGCCGATCGCGGCGCCGGAGCCGGAGACCGCCGCGTAGGCTCCCAGCGCCCGAGCCCTGCGTGCAGGGTCCGGAAAGCCTACGGTGATGAGGGCGAGTACGGTCGGTGCGGCAAAGGCAGCGCCGATCCCCTGACCGGCACGGGCCGCCAGCAGCATCCCAGCCGATGTGGCCAGCCCGCCGGCCAGTGAGGCGAGGGTGAAGATGACGACCCCGCCGATGAGAGCCCGCCGTTGGCCGACGATGTCGCCCACGCGACCGCCGAGCAGCAGCAGACCGCCGAAGGCCAGCATGTAGGCATTGAGCACCCAGGACAGGCCGGCCGCAGAGAAGCCCAGGTCGTGCTGGATGTCGGGGAGGGCGATGTTCACCACGTTGGTGTCCAGGATGAACATCGTCTGACAGATCAGCACGATGGCGAGCACCAGGTCGGGGTGGCGCTGCTGTCGGGCGGCACCGGCGGGCCCGGATCCCGCTCTCGCCACGTGCGTGTTCTGCTCGGTCATGGCACTCCTCATGATGGAACCCAAAGAAACGAGGAAGCTCCTCGGTTTCGATGGGCTAAGATATGAGGAGGTTCCTCGTTTTGGCAAATGGTGGAGGGTTCCCGTGGCGGATCGATCAGCGCAGGCCCGGCCCGTAGGGCGCAAAGATGCGCGACGCAATTACGAGCGGCTCCTGACGACCGCCCGGGCGGCTTTCGCCGAGCACGGCGTTGGCGCCTCCTTGAACGACATCGCGCGCACCGCCGGCGTTGGCAACGTGACCCTCTACCGGCACTTCCCGACCCGCCAGGCACTGCTGGAGGCCTTGCTGGGCGAAAGCCTGCGCGGTCTGAACGCACGCTCAGATGAGCTGCTCGCCTCCCCATCCCCGCACCAGGCCTTGGCCACCTGGCTGACGGCCGCGGTCGAGCACGCCATGGCCTATCGCGGTCTGGTCGACGCCCTCGTCGACAGCCTCGCCGACCCCACATCCGAACTCCACGCCACCTGCCAAGCCGTCAAGGCCGCCGGGGCGCAACTACTGGCCAGAGCCCAGCACGCAGGGACGATCCGCCCCGACGTTGACGCTTCCGCCCTTTTCTCCCTGATCGCTTCAGTCGCCTGGGCGGTGGAGCGGACCCCCGCACATCGTGATCAGCTTCTGGCCGTCTTGTTCGACGGGCTCCACCGCCGGGTGGACGAGCCGGCCTAAACCTGCTGGTCCAATGAGGTGTGAACGGCGCAGCGAGCGAACGGCGCCCATGCCCTGGTGCGGAATGGCCTTCGCCATCTGGCAAGATAGCGATCATCGGCCGGGGTGTGAGCTGGGCGAGACCCGTCCCGCCCTGGCACGTCCGCCCTCGGGGTTGGCGCCAAACTCGATCACCTCAGCCAGCACCTTCACGAGCCCCGAGGCCGTCTCCGGCGTCCGCCATCATCGTCGGCGTACGGCAGCGCCGAGGCGGCCCGCTCGCCCGAACTGGCGGCAGTCCTGAAAGGCCCCACCCGACCCGGAGTGCATGCAGCGCCCAACCGTCAAGATCATCGCCACGCTGGCCGCCTGATCATCACTTCCTGCCTGCCGAAACATCACAGATGGCGGCTGGTGGGGCAGTCCTTACCGACAGGCCAGATTGCGCCGGGTTTCGTCGGGGTCGCGACTTCGACGGCCACGTCCGGATCGGAAGCTCGACCTTACCCGACGGCCGCGTGTCCGCTTCGGGAACCTCGTGCACCGCGGTCGTCAGCCGCCCTGGCCGGTCGGCATGACGATGACCTCCTGCAGGCTCACCCGCGGCGGCAGGGCCGCGACCTTCCGCCCAGCCACGCGAGGTGTTCGGCGGCGGCTTCTCCGATACCGCTGGAGGCGCCGGTGACGACGGCCACCCTGCCGTCCAGCGGCTTGGCGGACAGCTGAGCAGTCACGGGTGAACGCCAGGACCGGCGTACTGCTCACAGCAGGGTTCCTCCTGAGGCGTCCAGCCAGTGCCCGGTCACCCAGCGGCTGTCGTCGGAGGCCAGGAAGGCGACTGCGTCGGCGACGTCCTCGGGCACGCCCACGCGGCCCATGGGCGACAGCGACGACAGCCACGCCAGCGCGTCCCCGACGAGTCTGCCCTCGTGCATGTCGGTGTCGATGACGCCGGGTGACACGGTGTTGACGGTGATCGCGCGGGGTCCGAGCTGCTTGGCGAGCGTCGAGGTGAGGACGTCGAGCGCGCCCTTGGACATGGCGTAGCTGATGGATTGGGGCATGGCCGAGCCGCGGGTCAGCATCGTGGAGATGTTGATGATCCGGCCGCCGTCGCGCAGGCGTGGCAGCGCGAGCTTCGTGACGAAGAACGGGGCGGTGGCGTTGACCGCGAAGATCCGCTCGAACTGCTGCCTGGTCACGTGCTCGATGCCGGGCTCGTCGTTGAGGATCCCCGCGTTGTTGACCAGGATGTCCAGCCCGTCGGCTCGCGCGTCGAAGGCGGCCCACAGGTGTTCGGCGTCGCCGGACGCCCCCAGCTCGGCCTGCAGGGCGAAGGCCTGCCCGCCTGCCGACTCGATCACGGCGACCGTCTCCTTGGCCGCCCGCTCATTGCCGCCGTAGTGGACGGCGACGCGGGCGCCGTCGGCCGCCAGGCGCCGGGCGATGGCCCGGCCGATGCCCCTGCTCGCGCCGGTGACGAGCGCGGTCTTGCCGTTGAGAGTGTTCATCGTGCCTTCCTGGATGTCACTGGGAGATGAGGTGGACGGGGGTCACGCGCCGGTGGTGCGCGACGACGTCGAACCAGTCGCCGAACGACCCGCCGGACAGGTGTGCTGTGGGGTCCTGGGCCGGGCCGACCAGCCGGGTCCTGGCCGGGGTCTCCAGCCAGGCGCGCACCGGGTCGGGACGCGCGGCGCGCAGGTCCAGAAAGAACGCGTCCATGTCGGTGGTGCTCAGGAGCGTCTCGGCGAAGTCCGCCGGCGGGGCGGGGACCGGCCCGGGCAGCGAGCCGTCCTCGAAGGTCAGGCCGACGGACAGGTACGCGGGCCCGAACCGCTCGCGCAGGTGGCCGCCCAGGCTGCCAGGGGAAACGACCGTGTGGGCGATGCCGCCCCAATAGACGATCTTGTCTCCTGTGCGTCCGCGCCACCAGATCACGTCGTCGGCCAGGCGCTTCTCCAGATCCTCACGGGACGGCGGCGGCGGAGCCTGCCTGGAACTCTCGGGCAGCTCGGCGAAGCGGACCTGGTCGTGCGGGTGCCGTTCGTTGTAGGCGCGCATCCAGGAGACGACGCCGAGGATCTCCTCCGTCCGCCAGAACGGCCGCGCCTCGGCCAGCGCCGCCCGCGGATCCCCGCGACCGGTCCGCACGTACGCGTCGAGCCCGACGCGCCCAGGATCGTCACCTTCGAGGGCGAGCGAGCGGAATCCCAGCTCCTCGACCAGGAAGCGCAGGATCCGATGGGCGATGGCCGACAACTCGTAGGCCTGGCGCGTCGAGGCGCCCACGGCGACGATGGCGGCATCGGCCGCCATGTCACGCAGCGGCAGCAGGTCGTCGAGCGGTGCCTGCGGAGCCGGCGTGGTCAGTGGGTGCGCGTGGCGCTTGATCCACTGGGATACGGTCTCGTTCAACGCGGTCTCCTCGTCCTTCATGCGGTGTACGGGCAGGCCGTCCTGCCGTTGCGCAGCGTCAGCGCCCACCAGGTGAGCTGGTCGAGCATGGTCTTGGCGGCGGCGTCGCAGCCGGTGGGGTCGGTCGGCTTCCCGTCCGCGTCGAACTGGCCCCAGGCGTGCTGGAAGCTGACGGTCGCGGGCCGCCGAAATCCGGTAGCACCAGGGGCAGGTCGATCTCGGCCAGGTCGATGACGTCGACGTTCCAGTCGTCGCGTTCGCGGGCCTGGCCGGCGATCCAGTTCGCGACGGTCGGGCCGAGCCGGCCGTCGCGTACGCTGCCGACGATCATCGCGAGCTCGAGCGGCTCTTCGGGCACGACAGTTCCTTCACTGGCCACAAGGGGTGTGCGGCGTTCTTCCACCGCCTCGGGAACCAGGCTCGTTGCTGAACCAAGGTTTAAGTCAAGCTAGGTTGGCCGTATGCCGGAATCCGAAGCGATCGCCACGGAGCTGACCATCGGGGCGCTGTCCGACCGCAGCGGCGTGCCCGCCTCAGCCCTGCGCTTCTACGAGCGCAAGGGGCTCATCGCCAGCCGCCGCACCGTCGGCAACCAGCGCCGCTACCACCGCAGCACGCTGCGCAGGCTCGCGTTCATCCGCGCCTCCCAGAGCGTGGGCATACCGCTGTCGGTGATCGAGGCCGTACTGGAGTACGTGCCACACGATGTAGCGCCCGGCCGCGAGCTGTGGCTGAAGGCGTCGGAGTGCTGGAGCGAGGCCATCAACGGCCGCATCGCGAAGCTGGAACGCATGCGCGATCAGTTCACCGAGTGCATCGGGTGCGGTTGCCTGTCCTTCGACCAGTGCCTGCTGGTCAACCCGGGTGACAAGCTGGCCCGGCAAGGCGTCTCCTCCGCCCTCGACTCCTGACGCGGGCGCTTTCGCCGTCCTGACCTCGGGCGACGTGGAGATCACGCAAGGCCGCCGGCACCCGGATCCGCCAAGGATTTCCTACGCGTCGTTTTCCCACTATTTCCCTAAATCAGGGAAGGCTCGGGAGATGTCTGGCCGGATAACGGTGCGGCATGACAGCTGGGGCCTCGGACGGTGAACGAGGACGAGCCGTTCGAGGTGAACGTGACAGGCGCCGGGGCCGGTCGGGGAGGCAGCCGCCGCGCGTGCCGGCCGCAGCTCCGCTCGTCCAACGGAGACGGTGAGGCGAACATGACCACAGAACTGTCGGGAACCTCGGCGCTGGTGACCGGTGGGACCAGCGGCATCGGACGGGCCGCCGCGATCGCGCTGGCCGGGCTCGGCGCCCACGTGGCGCTGTCAGGCCGGGACGAGGCCAGGGGCGACCAGGTCGTCCAGGGCATCCGCGCCGCCGGCGGCACGGCCGTCTTCCTGCCCGCCGACCTGCGCGACGCGGCCGGGGCGCGGTCCCTGGCCAGGCGGGCCAAGGAGGAGCTCGGGAAGGTCGACGTGCTGGTCAACAACGCCGGCGTCTTCCCGTTCGGTCCCACCGAGAAGATGACCGAGGAGGACTTCGACTCGGTGTACAACGTCAACGTCAAGGCGCCGTTCTTCCTCGTCGCCGAGCTCGCCCCCGACATGGCCGCGCGCGGCAAGGGCGCGATCATCAACGTGACCACGATGGTCGCCGAGTTCGGCATGGCGGAGACGAGCCTCTACGGATCCAGCAAGGCCGCGCTCGTGCTGCTCACGAAGTCGTGGGCGGCCGAGTACGGGCCGCGTGGCGTGCGCGTCAACGCGGTCAGCCCCGGCCCGACCCGCACCGAAGGCACCGCTGCCATGGGCAAGTCGCTCGACGCGCTGGCCGCGGCCGCGCCCGCCGGACGCCCCGGGTCGGCCGAGGAGATCGCCGACGCCATCGCCTACCTGGCCACCGACCGCGCCAGTTTCGTTCACGGCGCCGTCCTTCCGGTCGATGGAGGCCGCCTCGCCGTATGATCCCTGCCAAAAGCGCCCGGGCCCGCCAGGCTATCGTTTCGGGGCGGCTCGGAATGCACTGGAAAACCCGCGCTCTCGTCGACTGGGCAGCGGGACGCTCATTCGTCTGGGTCGACGATGAGATCACCGACATCGATCGGGCGACATGCATGGACCGCCATCGTCGCCGGGTACGGCTTGAAACTGGCGTGACCGAGCCGACTGCCGAACGTGTCGGTGGTCGACGAGGGGCAGAGGTTGGCGTGGATCTCGCCGCCACCAGGGTCGAGGATGGCGGATAATCCGCTGGCGGTGCGACGATCGCGGCTCATAACGTCGCCGCATGACGACAGTGCTTTGCGTGCCACAGTGGCAAGGATCCGGTTCGGACGCTGCGCCGCGGCTCGCGCCGGGTGCCCGACGTACCGCCGAGCTCGTCGCGGCCGATGCCCGGATCACGGTGCCGGTGCTCGAGGCGGGCGGGAAGACCGAGGACGGGGTACGCGCGCTCGACGTGCTCGTGGAGAACCTGCGACTGACTCGGGAGGCCCTGGCCGGCATCGACGATGTGGTGATCACCACCGGCGGCGACTGCGGGGTGGACCTCGCGCCGATCGCCGCCGCCCGCGCCCGGCACGGCGACCGGCTGACGCTCCTGTGGTTCGACGCCCACCCGGACCTCTACCTTCCGCACACCGTGCCGTCGGGCGCCTTCCACGCGATGGTGCTGCGCACCCTGCTCGGCGAAGGGCCCGCACCGCTCATCCCGGAACAGCCGTTGGCGCCCGAACAGGTGATAATCGCCGGGGTCCGAGCGGGCGCCGACGTGGAACGCGAGTACCTCGCCAAGGCCCCCGTCAGGACATACGGGGTTGACGACCTCGAAAGAGTGCTCGACGGTCTCACCGGCCCGGTGTACGTGCACGTCGATCTGGACGTCCTCGACCCTGCGGCGTTCGGCTCGATCTGCTACCCCGAGCCGGACGGGGTGGCGCCGCAACGGCTCATCGAGCTGCTCTCCCGCCTGGACAACGTGGTCGGAGCGGCCATCACGGAGCACGCACCGTCCGACGGCGCCGACAACGCCGCCGAGGCCGAGGTGATTCGCCGGCTGGCCGCCGCACTTCCCCTCTGACCTGCGCTTCGCCACCGCGGCGCGCCCGGCGGAAGCAACCACGCGGGGGGAGCACATAGACGACGGTCACCATGCGGGGTGTCCGTAATGGAAGTACGCGGCCCAACCGCGAAGAAGGGCGTTCAGCCTCTCCACGATCGCCTCCGGCCGCCGCAGCATGTCGCGCGGGGCCGTGCTTGGTCTGCCGCCGCAATGCCTCCACCAGGTCAGCGATGCCCTCGGGGGTGCGGGCGGGACTGGTGGCGCGGCGGGAGGAGCGGCCGAGCAGGCCGTTCTCGCCGTGCGCGCCAGCGGGCGTACCACTTGGCCAGGCAGCGGCGGGAGATCCCGGCTTCCGCAGCGACGTGCGCGATCGGACGTCCGGCGCCGATCCGCCGGCACAAGCGCAGACGTCCTTCGGGGGGCAGCGGTGCGTTCCGATGTCCCCTGCTGGTGGCGCCCCTGGACTCGGCTGCCGCGTTCATCGGGAGCCCTGGGATCTCAGGGCTCCCGCGTGAGCGGCTGTGCGTGGCGTCAACGTGCGAACTTCTCGATGGCGGCTGGGGTGACGGGGGTGAAGAAGTTGACGAGGTTGCCGTCGGGGTCGCGGAACAGCAGCGACCGGTTGCCCCAGGGCATCGTGGTGGGCTCGTTGACGAAGTCGGTGACGAAGCAGGTCAGGTTCTGGTGAACGCGGTCCACGTCGTCGACGAGGAACTCGGTGATCACGCTGTGGTTGTCCGCCGGGCGGGCAGAGCCCGGGGCGAACAGCGGGACGGTGCGGGTGCTGGCGATCGCGAGGGTGGCGCCCGCGGTCTTGAGTTCGGCGAAGTCCTCGGTGGCCCACGTCGCCCGCGCCCCTGTGGCTCGCTCGTAGAACTCGACGAGGCGCGCGACGTCGCTGGTGATGATGCGGATCGAGACGAAGTCCATGGGGATCTCCTTGGCTGTGCTGGAGTCGTGCACGTCGCAGGCTAGAAGAAATAGTGGACAGAATCGGTCCTGTATTTACGTAGGCTGTGAACATGCCTCGACCCACTGGCCGCGTGCTGACACTCCTGGAGCTGCTGCAGTCGGGCGGCACCCGGACTGTGGCCGAACTCGCCGACCGGCTCGGCGTCGAAGGGCGCACCGTGCGGCGGTATGTGGACCAGCTGATCGACCTTGACGTGCCCGTGGAATCGGTGCGCGGCCGCTACGGCGGGTACCGACTCGCCCCTGGGTACCGCTTGCCTCCGCTCATGCTCAGCGACGACGAGGCGCTGGCCGTCCTGCTCGGCCTGGTCGCCGGCCGCCGAGCAGGGTTGATGACGACGGAGCACACGGCAAGCGAGACGGCATCGGCCAAGATCCGGCGGGTGCTCCCCAAGCACATCGCCCGCCGGCTCGACACACTCCTGGAGGCTCTCGCCTTCACGGATCAGCCCGGTGAGTTCGCCACCCCGGACGCTGGGGTCCTGCTCACCATCGCCGATGCGGTGCGCCACCGCCGACCGGTCTCGATCCGCTACACCGACCGCGACGGACGGCGCAGCGAACGCACGCTGCACGCGTACGGGATCGTCGCCCATTCGGGCCGGTGGTACGTCACGGGCAAGGACGCCCAGATCGGCGAGGACCGAACCTTCCGGCTCGATCGCATCGCAGACGCGAGAACCCTGCCCGGCTCATTCGAAGCGCCCGTGGGGCCTGGTCCGGCACAGCGCGTGTTGTCAGGGTTCGCCACGGCTGAGTACCAGCATAAGGTGACCTTGCGGATCTACGGGACAGTTGAGCAGATCCGCGCCCACCTTCCCGCCAGCGTCGCGAGGCTGGAGGAGCGCGAGCCCGCGGCAGGCCAGGACCGGGCGGCCGAGCGCTGGCTGCGCGTCGAGCTACGGGCGGAGCGGCTCGACTGGCTGCCTCCGGTACTCGCCTCACTCGACCGACCGTTCGTCATCGAGCGCCCCGATGAACTGCGCGACCTCGTCACCGCGCTCGCCGATCGCCTCGCGTCCTACGCCCGCCAAGCCTGACAGCGAGGAACCAATGTCATGAGATGGCACAGTTAGGGCACCGCGGACTGCTCGTCGAGAAGGTACGGTGTTTCGAAGTCCGGCGCATAAGGCGATACCCGCGTGTCCACGCCGGCATGACAGCTGGATCCGAAACAACGTTTACAGGAGTTTCTTCACTCCTTCTCCGGAGCACACAGTGCAGAACTATCGGAAATGCACTTGAGGCTGACGGCCGCCGCATAAAGCGCCTTCACCTGCGGATTCCCAGCGATCGCAAGCAGCGACTTGGGATCATAATTCTCGTAGATGAGGCCGTAGATCCGCCCCTGCTGTGCGGCTGCTTTCAGAGTCTTCAGGTCCAGACCGAACGCCTTGAGAGTGGGCTGATCCTGTGGTTGCAGAGTGGATACCCATTCGGCGAAGCGGGCCACGTAGGAGCGCCCATCACAGATCTGGCCGCAGTAGAGGCTGTTACCTAGAGGTGGTTCGCCACCGCCCGACGAAAGGAGCACCCGCTGAGGTTGGGCCAGCCCCGCAGTCCTGCCGAGTAGCGCATCTGTTATGGGTTCGGCAAGCTCGGCAGCAGGAGCGAGCACCTACACAACCGGCCATCCGCACTGCGGTGGAGACGCGACCAAGAATGGTCGCGATCATCGTATCTCGCGAGCCACCGCCTACCGCTATATCAACAAAGCAATCGAAGTTCTCGCAGCTCAAGGACCCACTCTGCACGAGGCCCTCGACCGCGCCGCGTGGTGGAAGAGCACGAGCGCGGCGGCGACGATCGCGCCGATCCTCCACGGACACTTACTGACGTTCCGCAGCGTCTTGAAACGCATCTTGAGCTGGGCGTTCGCGCGTTCAGCGACGGAGCGGAGCGCGCGATGGACGTAGTTGTACTGGATCTGCTCGTCGGTCAGCCTGCCGCCCTTGGGCTTCTTGTACGGCAGGCGGATCCCGGCTGGTGCGTCCTCATAGCCAAGGTCGGCGAGAGTGACCAGCCCCTCGCCGGCGGACTCGTCCAAGGGACCGAGGATGCCGTGCTTGCGGGAGCAGGTGATGTCGTGCTCGCAGCCGGGCCGTACCTCAGACGTCCAGATCGGGAAGCCGTCCGGGGCGGAGATGACCTGGACGTTGCCGCCGTGGTGTTTGTGCTTGCCCGACCACCAGAGGTCATAGCCCTTGGGGCTGGGAGTGGAGCATCAGTCGGTCTCGATCAACAGCGCTACAGGTCCTTGCCGACAACGTCTCAGTGGTTGTGACGGCTTGAAGCGGGTTCTGGCCCACATTTCGTGATCGATGATTTCAGGAGGGCTGCACTGACGTCTTCACCGACGACGCCGCACGTAGTAGGCGTAGGTCAGGGCCAACACCAGGGGGCCCCACAACATCCCAGGGGCGATGCACACGTTGGCCAGTGCTTCCCACCAGCCGTTGGACAACCCCAAGCTGTGGAATCCCGGGACGTGCAGCCAGGCCAGCAACCCGCTTCCGTACATCGCGGTCGCGGCCAAGCCGCCCAGAGTGGAGGGGATGATCACCGCCAACGGTGGGATGCGCCTCCCGCCAACGATCGGGAGCCAGGTGGGCGCGACCTCACCCCATCCCCGCACCAGACCGAGTGAGAGCAGCGCCGCCGCCTCCGACACCACGCTGAGCCCGAAGACATAGGGGACGTTCCACCACACCCATGCCGGCGCGTTCGGATCGATCACCCCCATCCTGAAGTCGAAGGCGAACGGCAGCCGCCACAGGCAATGGGGAAGCAGCAGGAAAGGGATCGCATGAGCGGTGATGACCGCCCATCTCGGAACTGGCTGTTCGGTATCGCGTACAGCCGGTGTCGGGGTCATCAACTTGATCGCCATGAGATCACTGTCTCCGATCTTCGACGGCTGGACCTCCCCTATCCAGGCGACCTCACTCCCCCCAGCGGGGGAGAGGTCGTTCATACGTTCTTATGGGAATCAAACGCGGCGGCGCGGCGTGCGAACGCCGCCCGAGCGTGCGGCGTGGCGCCGGTCTCGGACGGCGGCGGGACCACGGGCCGTCCACCGCACCACCCGCCTGCCGCCGTTGTCACAGGCCAGCTGGGCAATCCGCGTGCCGTCCAGGAACCAGCGGATGATCAGGATCGCCTGCTTGACCGGCCCGAGCGCCCGCGTCCCTTCCGGATCCGACGGCGACAACGTCCGCGCCGCCCTCATCCTCACCCATTTCGAGCACGAACACCTACCGCCAATTCGCTGAGATCACCGAGTTGACCGGCCTGGACCGGGTCAGCGTTCTCGGCCAACTCCAAGGTGGAGGTCGTCCAGTCGGGCCGTGATAAAGTGCGGGTTCTATACAAGGGGCGGCAGATGGATGCGAATTTAACCAGAGTCGGCGCACGTTTTCTGCTCGCTCTTCTTGTCGGAACTCCGGGCGCATGCTCCGGCCCTCCTCTGACTGACCGCAATTCGGACCCGCGCGCGCTCCCCGGCACAGCACCCACGCTTAAACTCGACAACGTGCTGGCCGATCACCAGATCACACTTCCAGAAGACGCCTCCAGCGTCAAATTCAAATCCAGAATGGACAATGATCCCTACTGGCTGGAGTTGACTTTCTCGACCGACTGCGCTCAGGGGCCTGCTTTCTTCAAGAATGCGGGGCTTGAACGGCATGGGGACGATGGGAATCTCTACGATCAGGGCAGGATTGAAGAAACAGCACGTTCCTTTGGTATTGAGCCGAGCCGATACTCGGTGCGAGGAACATACGCAAAGGCCCCTTATGAGTATGTCAACAGCAAAATGGGAGTGCTGCTGGCGCGCGCAGGCAAATGCCAAGTGATCATCTTGTCCGATCGTTACGACTAGATTCGGCTCTGCTGAACCACACGCACCAGGGCGAGAATCCCAACCCTGATCGCGAAGGGTCAGCCGCGTTTGTGGACGATGCGGTCGTGGACCACCGTGTAGGTGTTGCGCAGGGCCGCCATCGACTCGTCGTAGGAAGCCTGGGCCACGCCTGTGAACAGGCAGTCGACGACCATGAGCTGGGCGATGCGGCTGCCGAGCGCGCCCGACCTGAACTGGGTCTCCCGCGCCGCCGTCGTGAGCGTCACGTCGGACGTGGCCGCCAGCGGCGAGTCGTGGAAGTTGGTGATGGCGATGGTCGCGGCGCCGGACTTGCGGGCGATCGCCAGGAACTCGACCGTGTCGACGGTCGCGCCCGTGTGTGAGACGGCGACGGCCACGCAGGTGTCGTTGAGCGTGGCGGCGGAGGTCCAGGCCGAGTGGGAGTCGTGCCAGTTGATGGCCGTCCGGCCGATGCGCGACAGTTTCTGCTGCAGGTCGAGCCCGACGAGGGCGCTCGCGCCCACTCCGAAGGTGTCGATGCGCCGGGCGGCCAGCACCAGCGCCACGGCCCGGCCGAGCGCGTCCATGTCCAGCGCGCGGGCGGTGTCGGCGATGGAGAGCGTCTCGTTCGTCGCCACCTTGGACACGATCCCTTCCAGGGAGTCGTGGCGGTCGATGTCGCCCGACACCTCTGGCAGGTTCGACGTGGCGAGCTCCTCCCGCGTGACCTCCCTGGTCAGGTCGATGGTGAAGTCCTTGAAGTGGGCGTAACCCATGCGCTTGTAGAAGCGCACCACCGAGGTGGTCGAGGTCTCGCAGCGGGCCGCCAGTTCGGCGATGGACAGGTTGGCGGCGCTCGCGGGGTCGCCGACGACCAGCTCCGCGATGCGCCTCTCCGTGGGCCGCAGCGCGGGCACGGCCGCCCGGATGCGGATGAGCAGGGTGCCGTCAGCCATCTTCACCAACCCTATTGAGGAATGATTGTACAGCGATGGTATGGTCTGCGTAATTTTATGACCTACTGCCCGAGGAGGCCACATGTCCCGTGGCGCGTTCTCCGCGATCGGAGCAGCCGCAGCGCTGTCCATCGCTCTCACCGGTTGCTCATCATCCTCCGGGCCTACAACCAGTACCGGCGCGTCGGGTACGTCGGGTGGAAACCTCGTCGTGGGCGTCACCACCGACCCCGACACGCTCTTCCCCTGGAAGGCCACCCAGTTCCAGGCCGTCAACGTGCTGACGAACATCTACGGCACGCTCACGGAGTTCGACAAGGACCTCAACGTGGTGCCGGGCCTGGCCGAGTCGTGGAAGCCCTCCGAGGACGGCAAGACCCTCACCCTCACCCTCAGGAAGGGCGTCACCTTCAGTGACGGCAGCGCCTTCGACTCCAAGGACGTCAAGGCCTCCCTCGACAAGATCATGGACGAGGCCACGGCCGCCGTCGCGAGGGCCTCGCTCTCCTCGGTCAAGTCGGTGGAGGCTCCTGACGCGAACACCGTGGTGCTGCACCTGAACACGCCCGACGCCGCGCTGCCCGCCAACCTGGCAACGGTCAACATGGCGATGCTCTCCTCTGACGACACCGAGGAGAAGCTCAACACGACCCCCAACGGCACCGGCCCCTTCACGTTGAAGAAGCGCGTCGCGAGCCAGTCGATCACGCTGGCCAGGAACGACAAGTACTGGGGCAGCGAGAAGCCCAAGCTGGACGGCGTCGAGTTCCGGGTGATCCCCGACGAGTCGTCCATCGTCTCGGCGATGCAGTCGGGCAACGTCCAGCTCGCGGTCTTCAACGACCCGCTGGTCGCGCAGACCGCGGAGGGCGGCGGCACGATCACCGTCGCCAAGACGCCGCAGCTCAACTACCACGCCCTCCAGCTCAACGCCACCCACGGCGAGCTGAAGGACCTCAACGTGCGCCTGGCGATCCAGTGCGCGGTGGACCGCAAGCAGGTGCTCGACACCGCCGCGCTGGGCGAGGGCGAGGTGACGGGGCCGATCACCTCTCCGGTGTTCAAGTCGGACCCGCAGCAGCGCCCGTGCCCCACGCGTGACCTGGCCAAGGCGGCCGAGTATCTCGGCAAGGCGGGCAAGGCGGGCGGGCTGACCATCAAGACGATGGTCTCCCAGGGCGAGTACGCGACCTCGGTCAACGAGGCGCAGAACCTCAAGGCGCAGCTCGCCGAGGCGAAGATCAACCTGGACCTCGAGGTGCTGGAGTCGGGGGCGTTCGTGGACCGGTGGGTCGCGGGCGACTTCGACGCGGCCGTCGCGCTGAACGGCGGGCGTCCCGACCCCGACGGGATGTACGGCCGTTACTTCACCAGCAAGGGCAACCTGAACAAGGTCGCCGGCTACAGCTCGCCCGAGCTGGACAAGCTGTTCGCCGAGGGCAAGGCCACGGCCGACCAGGCGAAGCGCAAGGAGATCTACGCCAAGGTGTCGGCCGAGCTCGAGAACAACGCCGCGTGGATCTGGCTGTTCACCGGCTACACCTACACCGGCACCACGTCGCAGGTGAAGGGCTTCGTCCCGATGGCCAGCGGCTCGCTGCAGTACCTGCGCACGACGACGCTCGGCTAGCCATGCTGGGAGCACTTGTGCGCAACCGCGTCGTCCGGCGCGTGGCGGGCGTGCTCGGCACCCTGTTCGGGGTGGCCGTGTTCGTGTTCGTCATGCTCCGGGCGATTCCCGGCGACCAGATCACCGCGGGGCTCGGCACGGAGGCCGCCGCGCTCACCCCTGCGCAGCGGGTGGCGCTGGAGCACTACTACGGCCTCGACGAGTCGCTGTTCACCCAGTTCTTCTCCTGGCTCGGCAACATGTTCAGCGGGAACTTCGGCTACTCGGCACGCTCGCAGCAGAGCGTGCTGGACCTGACGCTGCACTCGCTGCCCGTCACCTTCGAGCTGGCGGTGTTCTCCATCGTGCTGGCCCTGCTGATCGGCGTCCCGCTCGGCATGCTCGCCGCGTCCAGGACGAACTCGCCCAGGGACGCTCTCGGGCAGGTCGTGAGCCTGGGCGGGCTGTCGATCCCGGCCTTCCTGCTGGCCACGACGCTGCTGTCGGTGCTGGCGGCCTCGTTCGGCTTCAACCCGAACGGGCAGGGGTTCGCGGGCCTGCTCGACGACCCGCTGCTCAACCTGCAGCAGATGTTCCTGCCCGCCCTCGTGCTGGGCTTCGGCATCGCGGCGCCGATCCAGCGCACCACGCGGACCGCCGTGCTGGAGGTGCGCTCGAACGACTTCGTCCGCACCGCGCGAGCCAAGGGCGTACCGCCGAGACGCCTTCAGGTCAGGCACGTGCTGGGCAACGCGCTCGTGCCCATCGTGACGATGACGGGCCTGCAGTTCGGCTACCTGTTGGGCGGGGCCGTGGTGGTCGAGCAGGTCTTCTCCGTTCCCGGCATCGGCAGGCAGGTGCTGCTGGGCATCCAGCAGAAGGAGTACGCGGTCGTGCAGAGCACGGTGCTGGTCATCGCGCTGGCGTTCGTGATCGTCAACCTGCTGACGGACCTGCTCTACCGGATCATCGACCCGCGGGTGCGCGCCTCATGAACGCTTTGCGCAAGAGCCCCAGCAGCCTGATCGGCGGCGTCGTCCTCGCGTTGCTGGCGGTCGTCGCGCTGCTGTCGTACTTCGGCCTGCTGCCGCACGACCCGATCGCGCAGAACCCGCCGTCGCGTTTCCTGTCGCCCTCGGGCGACCACCTGTTCGGGACGGACCAGTTCGGCAGGGACGTCTTCTCCAGGGTGGCGGCAGGGGTGGGCAACTCGGCGCTCATCGCGGTCGTCGCCGTCGCCTTCTCCACGGTGGTGGGCACGCTCGGCGGGCTGGTGTCGGGCTTCTACCGGGGCTTCGCCGACGGGGCCATCGGCGGGGTCACCAACGTGCTGTTCGCCTTCCCGCCGCTGCTGCTCGCGCTCTCGCTCGCCTCGGTGTTCGACCGCAACTGGTTCACCATCGCCGTCGCGATCGCGATCGTCTACGTGCCCATCTTCATCCGGGTCACCCGAGGCCCCGTGCTCTCGCTCAGGGAGATCGAGTACGTCAAGGCGGCCACCTCGACCGGGCAGAGCCGATGGATGATCATGTTGCGGCACGTGCTGCCGAACATCACCTCGATCATCGTCATCCAGGTGGCCCTGTCGCTGTCATGGGCGGTGCTCACCGAGGCGTCGCTGAGCTTCCTCGGCCTGGGCACGCCGCCTCCGGCCCCGTCCCTCGGATCGATGATCTTCGAGGCGCGCAGCCTGGTCTTCGTGGCCCCGTGGACGCTGATCGCGCCGGGCGCGGTCGTCGTCCTGCTGGTGGTAGGCCTGAACCTGGTCGGCGACGGCCTTCGCGACACTCTCGACCCGAGAAACCGAGGCAAGCGGTGAACCTCTCAGATCTGACGACGGAGTCGACCGACCCCCGTTTCTCCGGCATCGACAAGATGAGCGTGGCCGAGCTCGCCGCGACCATGAACGGGGCCGACGCCACGGTCCCCGGCGCGGTCGCCAAGGCGCTGCCCGAGATCACGACGGCGATCGAGGCCACGTCCGAGCGGATGAAGGCGGGCGGACGGCTGGTCTACGTCGGCGCGGGCACCCCCGGACGGATCGGCGTGCTCGACGCGTCCGAATGCCCTCCGACCTTCGGCACCCCGCCCGAGCAGGTCTTCGCGATCATCGCGGGCGGCGAGGGCGCGATCGTCTCCCCCCTCGAGGGCGCGGAGGACGACCAGGACGCCGCCGTCACGGCGGTCGACGCGGCCGGGATCGGCCCGCTCGACACCGTGGTGGGCATCGCGTCGAGCGGACGCACCCCGTTCGTGCTCGCCGCGGTACGGCGCGCGCGGGAGCGCGGGGCGCTGACCGTGGGCCTGTCGTGCAACACGGGCAGCCCGCTGAGCGAGGAGGCGGAGCACGCGATCGAGGTCCTCGTGGGCCCGGAGGTGATCAGCGGCTCCACCAGGCTCAAGGCGGGCACCGCGCAGAAACTGGTACTCAACATGTTCTCGACGATCGTCATGGTGCAACTCGGCAAGACGTACGGGAACCTGATGGTCGACGTCAAGGCCAGCAACGGCAAGCTGCGCGAGCGCGCCGTCGGCATCGTCCGGACCATCACGGGCGCCGGGCGCGACCAGGCGCTGGCGGTGCTCAGCCAGAACGGCTTCAACGTGAAACAGGCGGTCGTGGCCTCCCGCTTCGACCTCAGCCCCCAGGACGCCGCGGCGCGGCTGGCCCGCAGCGGCGGGCGGCTGCGGGCCGCGCTAGGAGAGCAGGTATGAGAGTCCTCGGAATGATCTCCGGCACCTCGCATGACGGCATCGACGTCGCCGTCGTCGACTTCGACCTCGCCGGCGGCGTGCTGAACGGCAGGGTCGAGCACACCGCCACCACGCCGTACCCGCCGGAGCTGCGCGCCAGGCTGGTCGAGGCGCTGCCTCCCGCGCCGACGACGCTCGCCGAGGTGTGCGTCCTGGACACGCTCATCGGCCAGAGCTTCGCCGAGGCCGCCGCCGCGGCGATCGAGCAGGCCGGGCCGGTGGACCTGGTCGTCTCGCACGGCCAGACGGTGTTCCACTGGGTCGACGGCGCGCACGCGCTCGGCACGCTGCAGATCGGCCAGCCCGCGTGGATCGCCGAGCGCACCGGCGCCCCGGTGCTGTCGGACGTCCGCATCCGCGACATCACGGCGGGCGGGCACGGCGCCCCGCTGGTCTCCGTCCTCGACTCCCTGCTGCTCGCCGGGCACCCGGGCAGCGCCGCCGCGCTCAACCTGGGCGGCATCGCCAACATGACGGTGGTGCGCGGGCTCGACGAGCTGTACGCCTACGACATCGGCCCCGCGAACGCGCTGGTGGACGCCGTCGTGACGAGCAGAGGGCTGAGCGGGCGCGGCTTCGACGAAGACGGCCGGATCGCCGCCTCGGGACGGGTCGACGAGCGCCTGCTCGAGGTGCTGCTCGACGAGCCGTACTACCTGCTGCCCGCGCCGAAGAGCACCGGCAAGGAACTGTTCCACCTCGCCTACGTCGAGGACGCGCTCGCCAAAGCGGGACACTCGGTCTCCGACGCCGACCTGGTGGCGACCCTGACCGAGCTCACCGTGCGGACGGTCGCCAGGGACGTCCTGGCCGCGGGCGTGGACCTGCTCGTCGTCTCGGGCGGCGGCTGCCGCAACCCCGTCCTCATGAAGGGGCTGCGGGACGCGCTCTCCGGCGTGACGGTCGCGCTCTCCGACGACTACGGCGCTCCCGCCGACGACAAGGAGGCGATCGCCTTCGCCCTCATCGGCTGGTGCACCGCGCACGGCCTGCCCGGAACCGTCCCCGCGGGAACGGGCGCGCGCGCCGCCCGCGTCCTCGGCACGCTCACGCCGGGAGCCGGGCCGCTCGTCCTGCCCGCGCCGATCGCCGACCGGCCGCGCTCGCTCACGCTGAGCCGATGAGACTGAGTCGATGAGAGTGGGCCGATGAGAGTGGCTCGATGAGACTGCGCCCCGCGACCCCTGACGACGTGGACGGCATCGTCGAGGTCTTCCTCGCCTGCTGGCACGAGAGCTACCCGAGGGTGCTGCCCGAGCGCCTGGTGTCGGCCATGTCCGCGGAGCGCGCCCGCGGGCTGTGGACGGGCAAGCCGGCCGTCGTGGCGGAGGACGACGGCCGGGTCCGCGGTCTCACGCGCTTCTCGGGCGACACCGTCCACTCGCTCTACGTGCACCCGGGGGCGCAGGGCGGAGGGCTCGGCGCGCGACTGCTCGGAGCGGCGGAGGACGCGCTGGCGTCGGCCGGAACCACCACGGCGTTCCTGTGGGTGTTCCGCGACAACCTGCCGTCGATCGGGTTCTACCGTCGCCAGGGCTGGGCTCCCGACGGAACCGAACGCGTCACGCCCGAGTTCGGCGAGCCCGAACTGCGGCTGACGAAGGAGCTGGCGTGACCGTGCCGCCCGGCATCGTGACCGCGGCGCGCACCCCGTGGTTCGAGCTGACCGAGTGCGCCGGTCATCGCACCGTGCGCTGGGAGGACGGCGTCCGCGTCGGCGAGGCGCCGATGACCCTCGACACCCACCACGACCTCGCCTCGATCACGAAGATCGTCGCCACCACGACGGCGCTCATCCGTCTCGTCTCCGACAACCTCGTCGACCTGGACGCGCCGGTGCGCCGCCACCTGCCCGGCTGCTTCGACGGCATCACCGTGCGGGACCTGCTTCTGCACAGGGGCGGGCTGTGGGAGTGGTACCCGCTCTACATCCAGCGGGAGCTGCCGCCGCCGCGCTACCGTCCCGGCCAGGAGCGGCACTACTCCGACCTCGGGTTCATCCTGCTCGGGCAGGTCGTCGCCGCCGTCACGGGGCTGCCCCTCGACCGGGCCGTGGCGGAGCTGGTGACCGAGCCGCTCGGCCTGACCTCGACCCGGTACGCCCGCCCGGCGGGCCCGCAGGTGGCCATGAGCGCGCGGGACGACCGGGTCGAAATGGGCATGCTGGACTCCCAGCAGCCCTACCCCGTTCCGTTCCGCAGCGCCGACTTCGCCGGGTGGCGCCTGGAACCGGTGATCGGGCAGGTCAGCGACGGCAACGCCCACCATGCCTTCGGCGGCGTCTCGGGACACGCCGGGCTCTTCTCCACCGTCCCCGACCTGCTGCGCTACTGCGCCGCGCTGTCGCGCTACCGCGAGCACGACAGGCTGTGGCGGCCCGAGGTCGCGCGGGAGTTCTTCGCGCCGGGCCCCGACGCCCAGCAGGCGCTCGGTTTCCGCAGATACGACCTCCAGGTCCGGGACGAGACCGTCACCGTGCTCGGCCATCCCGGCTACGTGGGCGGCGCCATCGGCTTCGTGCCCGACCGCGACATCTCCCTGGTCATGGTCAGCAACCGGCTGCTGGTCGACGGGGCGCCCGTGCCCACGGACGTCCTCTGGCACGACCTGCTGAAGGCCACCACACAACGATCGAGGACAACATGACGAGCAGCACGCCGCTCCTGGCCATCCGTGACCTGTCGGTCGCCTTCCGCAGCGGCAAGCAGGACGTCACCGTCGTGAAGAACGTCTCGATGGACATCATGCCGGGCCAGACCGTCGCGGTCGTCGGGGAGTCGGGCTCCGGCAAGTCCACCACGGCCGCCGCCGTCAACCGCCTCCTGCCCGACAACGGCCGCATCACCGGCGGCCAGGTGCTCTTCGACGGGCGCGACCTGGCCGAGGCCGGCGAGCGCGAGATGGTCGCCATCCGGGGAGCCGGTATCGGGCTCGTCCCCCAGGACCCGATGTCGAACCTCAACCCGCTCATGCGCATCGGCGACCAGATCGCCGAGGCCCTCGAGGTGCACGGCGTCGCCTCCGGCAAGGCCGCGCACGCGCGCGTGATCGAGCTGCTGGACATGGTCGGCATCCCCGACCCGGCGCAGCGGATCAGCCAGTACCCGCACGAGTTCTCCGGCGGCATGCGGCAGCGCGTGCTCATCGCCATGGGGCTGGCCTGCCGTCCCAAGCTGCTCATCGCCGACGAGCCGACGTCCGCGCTGGACGTGACCGTCCAGCGGCGCATCCTCGACCAGCTCGCCGAGCTGACCGCCGAGATGGGCACGGCCGTCTTCCTCATCACGCACGACCTCGCCCTGGCCGCCGAGCGCGCTGACGTCGTCGCCGTCATGTACCAGGGCGAGCTCGTCGAGGGCGGCCCGGCGCGCGAGATCCTCGCCGAGCCGCAACACGAGTACACCCGGCGGCTGCTGCGCGCTGTGCCCAGCCTGTCGTCGGTGCGGCTGGCCGAGCCGCCGCAGGACGCCCACGACCTCGTCCAGATCGAGGACCTGCGCAAGGTCTTCCCGATCAGGGGCAGCGCGGCGGAGTTCACCGCGGTCGACGGCGTCAGCTTCAGCATCCCCCGCGGCCACACCGTGTCCATCGTCGGCGAGTCGGGGTCGGGCAAGTCAACGACCGCGAACCTGCTGCTCGGCCTGGACGACGTCACGTCCGGGCAGATCCGCTTCGACGGCACCGACGTCACCTCGCTCGGACGGCGCGAGCTGTTCGCGTTCCGCCGCCGCGTGCAGCCGGTCTTCCAGAACCCCTACGCCTCGCTGGACCCCCGCTACACCGTGGAGAAGTCGATCAGCGAGCCGCTGCGCGTGCACCGCGTCGGCACCGCGGCCAGCCGCAAGCAGGCCGTCGCCGGCCTGCTCGACCAGGTCTCGCTGCCCGCCTCGCTCGCGCAGCGGCTGCCGCACGAGCTGTCGGGCGGCCAGCGCCAGCGGGTCGCCATCGCCAGGGCGCTGGCCCTCTCCCCCGAGCTCGTGGTGCTCGACGAGGCCGTCTCCGCCCTGGACGTGCTCGTCCAGGCGCAGATTCTCGAGCTGCTGGCCGAGCTGCAGCGGGAGCTGAAGCTCAGCTACCTGTTCATCAGCCACGACCTGGCCGTGGTCCGCATGCTCTCGCACACCGTCCACGTGATGCAGCGCGGGCGGATCGTGGAGAGCGGGACCGCGGACGACATCTTCGAGCACCCCAACGCCGACTACACCCGCGAGCTGCTGGCCGCGATCCCCGCACCCCAGTAGCGGACGCGCTGCTCCGCCACGCTCGTGTCGCGCTGCTGAGCGGCGCCTTCACTGTCTGACGACGAAAGGCGCTCAGTCGTCCATGACGCCGTAGGTGGAGGCCCGGAACAGGAAAGAGGCCCAGGAGCGGTAGGGCCGCCACGCCTCGGCCAGCTTCCGGTACGCCGCCGACGGCGCGTCCTCCGGCAGGCCGTACGCTTCGCGCAGGATGGCGAACAGGCGCGGCTCGTCGCCCGGGAACGCGTCCGGCGCGCCTGCGCCGCGGATCAGGATCAGTCCCGCGGAGAACGGCCCCACACCCGGGAGGGCGCGCAGCTCGGCCAGGGCCTCCTCCGGGGCGAGCGCGCGCAGGTGCTCGGTGGTGAGCACGCCGTCGAGCGCCGCGCGGGCCAGCCCGCGCAGCCACTCCTCCTTCTGCACGGGCAGGCCGAGGCCGCCGGCCTCCAGCAACGTGACGGGCGGCGGGAAGGCCGCGTACGACCGGCCGTCCACGGTGACCTTCGCGCCGTACCGGTCCGCGATGCGCTGCTTGATCCGGGAGGCGATGAGCATCGACGAGCGCTGGACGATCACGGCCCAGCACGCCGCCTCCCACGGGCTCCAGAAGCACACCGGCCGCAGGCCGGGGCTGCGCCGCTGCAGGTCGCCGAGCACCGGCTCGGCCTCGCCGAGCTTGGCGAAGCCTGCGCCGTCGACGTCAAGGGAGAGGATCCGCGCCACCTCGCCCCGGATTCCCGGCCCCGCGGCCCGCGTCGTGGCGACGGCGACCCCGCCCGGCGCGGCCGTCACACTCACGCCGATCGGCAGCCAGTCGGACTCCGCGCAGTAGGCGAACCGCAGCGCCCGCCCGTCGGACGGCAGCGCGCTGGTGGCCGGCCAGTCCTCGACGAAGCGCAGCGAGGCGCCGAAGTCGAAGGGGCCCTCGGCGGTGAGCGTGAATCCGTGCGTGGTCATGCAGGCCTGCTCGCGGCCGGCTGTCGCACCATGAAGACGTCGATCGGGTCCTGGGTCTCCACGGTGAACCCGTGGCGTTCGTACAGCCGCTGCGCGGCACTCCCCTGCAGGACGTTCAGGTGGACCACCACGCCTTCGGCATCCGTTCGCGCCAGCAGAGCCCGCAGGACGGCCGAACCCAGGCCGCGGCCCTGGTGTTCCGGGGCGAGGTAGAAGTGCTCCAGCCACCATCCATCCGCGGCCGGCCGCAACGTCACGCAGCCCGCACGAGCGCCATCGGCCACGATGACCGACGTGTACTCAGCGGAGAACGAATCGCGCAGACGCTGCCGCACCTTGCGTTCGTCGAATCTGCCCAGCCGCTGCAGGTCCGGGCGCATCACCGTCGCCCGCAACTCCGCGATCACCTCGACGTCTTCCGGCCCAGCGGGACGCAGCACCCACGTCGGCGCGATCCCGTCCGCCCTCATGCTCGTACTCACGCGCTGGATTATCTCAACAGCCCGCTGACGACCACGCCCCGGCCGCGTCCACCGGGGTCCGGCGCCGCCTCGTCGAGGAGCTCGGCGCCTCCGACACCCTCGGCGTCGGCCTCCACTTCGCCGATGTGCAGTTCGGCCGCGTGGTCCAGGACGGTGACGCGCGCACCTGGAAGGCCGAATGACCCGTCTGGCCCGTTCCTCCGGGGCGAGGCCGGCCCCGCCCCGGAGTTCGGCGTGCCACGCCCCGATCAGTCGCCGCGCGGCACCGCGGTCATGAACTGCTCGGTGCGCAGGGGGCGGTCCACGATGCGGATGTCGCCGATCCTGCCGTAGAAGGCCTGCTCGACGACCCGGTCATACGTCGTCGCGCCGACCAGCCACGGCTTGCCCGCCGTCGCGATGCCGACCGCCGGCGTGGACGGGTTGCGCAGCACCTTCGCTCCGTCGATGTACATGACGTTCTGGCGCCCGTCGTTGACCACCGCCACGTGAACCCAGGTGTCCGTCGGCAGTTCGTGGCTCCAGTTGGTGGAGATGTCGTCCCTGCGCTGGGGGAAGACCGCCCACTGGGCGCCGTGCCCGTCGCTGATGTTGAGCGTGCCGACCGGTTCGAGCGGGTCGCTGCCGGTCCGACCGGCGTCCGCACCGGCCCCCAGGCGGCTGAGCAGTCCCATCCACGCGTGGGAGGAGTTCCAGTCGGCGGGCAGCTTCATGAACGCCTCGATGGTGTAGCCGCGCTCGAACGTCTCCTTGTTGAGCGGCGCGCTGTCGGACGTCCGCAGGTACGCGCCGCGGGCCGGATTCTTCGAGCCGTTGAAGAGCAGGCTGCCGTGACCAGGCTGGGCCGGATGGTGCTCGCCGGAGAAGGTCAGCGCGTCCGCGCCGCTGCCGGAAATGGTCACCCGGGTGAGGTCGTTGCCCCGCCCCGACAGGTCCCGCACCGCGGTGTTCTCGGGCACCGCGGTGCCGTCCGGGCGCCGCTCGTCGAACCGCCAGTAGGCGACGGTGCCGGGGATGACCATCGCCTCGGCCGGGCGCGGCGCCGGCTGAGTCTCAGGCGCGAAGCCCGCGAAGCGCTCGGTGAAGTCGATCGGCACCGAGAAGCGGTTGGCCGGGTCCGTCAGTTCGATCTCGCGCTGTTCCAGCGGGTTGCGGTCGCGCGCTGGCTTGTCCATGATCCAGGGCGAGAACGTCTCGACGTCGATCGTGTCGCGTGCCAGGTCGAACCGGTAGAGCCGGATCATGCCGCTGCCGCCGTAGTAGCGGTCCTGGTAGTTGGTGATGTGCGCGTGCACGTCGTGACCGGCGGCGTTCTTGAGCGTCGTACGACCAGCCGGCCAGTAGTGTCCGTTCAGTGTCAGGAAGATCTGGTCCTTCTTCGCGACCAGCTTGTTCCAGATGTTCTCGCCGTTGCCTGACAGCACGGCCTGCCCCGCCTGCTCCTCCGTCGAGACGAAGTCGTGCGTGGTGAGGATGACCGCCATCTTCGGGTGCTGGTCGATGACGTCCTGCGCCCAGGTCAGCGTGGCGTCCGACGGCTTCCAGTCCAACGCCAGCACCAGCCACTGGCGGCCGCCGGCGGTGAAGGTGTGGAAGGTGTTGTAGCCGTCAGGGGAGGCCCCGCCGAACGCCGGGGACTTGCGGAATCGCTGCGGGCCGAAGGTGTCCAGGTAGGGGCTGGGGCCGCGGTCGTCGCCCGTGCTCGCCTTGATGTCGTGGTTGCCGGCCAGGACGCTGTACGGGATGCGCTTCAGGTCCAGCGGTCGGAACACCTTGTCGGCCTCGGCGAACTCTTCCTTCGCGCCGTTCTCGGTGATGTCCCCGAGCTGGGTGGTGAAGACGATGTTCTCTTCTTCGCGGTTGCGGTCGATCCAGCGGACCGCGGCGTCGAGCGGCGCGGTGTCGCCGGGGTCTCCGTCGAAGAAGTACTGGGTGTCGGGCAGGACGGCGATGCTGAAGCGCGGGTTCGCGGGGTCGGTGCGCTCCGCTGACTGGGCGCTCGCCGGCGCGGTGGGGGGCGTTAATATCGCCGACGCGGCGATCGCGGCGGTTGCCAGTACGGCGGCCGCGATCCGGGGCAGCATGGGACCGGGACTGGTTCTCACGTGTGGTTCCTTCCGTCTCTCCCCGGATACTGGGGAGGCGGAGCGACGATGACATGGCCGGATGACGGAGTCCGGGCGCGCGAGTGAATGAGTGCGGTCCTCGAGATGGCACCGCCGACCTGAGAGAGGAACCTCACACTCATGCTGGAGCTGACGGTGTTGGCGGTGCCGGGCTGCCCGAACGGGCCGCTGATGGAGGAGCGCGTGGAGCAGGCGCTGGCGGGCAGGCCGGACGTGACGGTGACCCGCAAGGTGATCAGCGACCAGGAAGAGGCGGAGCGGGCCGGGATGCGCGGTTCACCGACCCTGCTGATCGACGGCGTCGACCCGTTCGCCGCCCCAGATGTCCCGTTCAGCGTGTCCTGCCGGCTGTTCAGGGGCGAGGACGGCTCCCTCGACGGCGCCCCATCGGTGCCTGCGCTACGCCGGGCACTGGACGAAGCCTCCCGACCGTTCACGTGATGGTCCCGTGACGTCTCCTGGGAGGCAAGGGACATGGCCGGCACGCTCCTTCAGCGCCGGCGGGCTCGAAGGATGGCCACGATGAGCGCGGCGGACGCGGCGGCGATCAACCCGACGAAAGCGCCAAGAGGGAGCGTCCATAAGGTTCGTGGTAGCCTCTAACGAAACCTTCAAGATGTAGCGTCACGTGCGGGGAAGGTGGCAGGTCATGGCGGAGACGGACACGAAGACCCCCCGCGAGCGCTACCGGACTCTTGTACGCGCGGAGATCAAGGAACGCGCGCGGGAGCAGATCGCCACGACCGGGGCGTCCGCGCTCTCCCTCAATGCGATCGCCAAGCAGATGGGCATGAGCGGGCCCGCGCTCTACCGCTACTACGCCAGCCGCGACGAACTGATCACCGAGCTCATCAAAGACGCCTACCGAAGCCTCGCCGACGCTCTCCGCTCGGCCTCCGCCGCAGGCGCCGACCTGGCCGCACTGGCACACACCCTGCGCGCCTGGGCGCTGGAGGACCCCCAGCGGTACCTCCTCATCTACGGCACCCCCGTCCCCGGCTACCACGCGCCCGACGACATCACGCTCATCTCGTCCGAGACCATGGCGATCCTGCTCGACGCCTGCATCGCGCTGCCCTCGGACAGTCCCGCGACGCCGTTCGACGCACACCTGGCAGACCACCGCGACTGGGCGGACGGCCACCCAGCCTCGCCCGCGGTCCTGCACCGGGCCCTGAGCTTCTGGGCCCGGCTGCACGGTGTCCTGTCCCTGGAACTCGCCGGCCACTTCACCGGAATGGGATTCGACCCCGCCATGTTCTTCGCGGCCGAACTGGACGACCTGCTGGCGCACTGAGCAGGCGCGGTCGACGGGTACCGGTGAAGTGAGGGGATGCCGGTCTTGGCGGCGATCCGCGCCAGGGAGGCGCAGGAGATCCTGATCTCAGCTCACCCGGCGGCGCAATCGCGAGCGGGTCCTGCGGACCGCGCAGCAGCTGTTCGCGACGGAGGGCCTCGGCGTCTCGCTCGACGAGATCGCCCGCCGCGCGGGCGTTGGCCCCGGCACCGTCCACCGGCACTTCCCGGCGAAGGAATCTGGCGACCCGTGGTCGTGTTCACGGGCCATACTCACGCCGAGTTCCCCACCCCGTGAGTGTGCGATCGATCTTCGAGGCCAGGCGGTTCGTCAGATCCAGCCGTGCTCGGCGGCGATGCGCGCCGCCTCGTGCCTGTTCGAAGCGCCGAGCTTTGCGATGGCGGCGGCAAGGTAGTTGCGCACTGTCCCCCGTGACAGGGACACCCGCTGCGCGATCTCATCCACGGGCGCGCCGTCGCGCGCGAGCGCGAGGACGTCGGCTTCGCGCGGAGTCAGGGGCGAGTCGCCCGCACCGATCGCCTCGGCTGCGAGTTCTGGATCCACATGCCGCCCGCCCGCGGCGATCTTCCTGACGACTTGTGCGAGATTGCGCGATGAGGTGGTTTTCGGCAGGAACCCGCGGACGCCTGCCGAGAGCGCGGATTTCAGGTACCCGGGCCGGCCGTGGGAGGTCACGATGATGCTGCGGCACTCCGGCAACTGGTTCGTGAGCTGCCGGGCGACCTCGATGCCGTCGGGCGGAGGCATCTGCAGATCGAGGAGAGCCACGTCGGGGCGCAGACGCAGCGCGGTCTTCAGCGCCTCGTCGCCTGAGGCGACCTGGCCGACGATTTCGAAGTCGTCCTCGAGTTCGAGCAGACCTGCGATCGCTTCGCGGATCAGGTGCTCGTCGTCGGCGATCAGGATGCGGATCATTCGGGCTCTTTCGGTAGGGGGACGGCGGCTTCCAGCAGGAACCAGTTCCCGTCCCGTCGGGTCTCAGCGCGCCCTCCGATCGCGCGGATTCGGTCGAACATCGCCCGAAGTCCTGTGCCGGCGTTTGGGTCCGAGGGGGCGGAATCGTCCGCGGTGGATCGGGCGGGACTGCTGTCACTGACTCCGTCGTTCGCGATCGTGAGGAGGACCTCGCCGGCGTCGATCGTTGTGGTGAGTGTCACCTGTGTCGCCGAGGAATGACGTAGGACGTTCGTGACGCCTTCGCGGACGACCCACGCAAGCGCCTCTGCGCAGGGTGCCGGTACCGCTTCGCCGGTGACCGTGCAGGTGATGCCGGCCGAACCCAGGAGTGCGCGGGCGCCAGAGACTTCGCCTTCCCACGTCGTCTGGAGGTTGCCTCGGACGACCCTGCGGACCTCCGTGCCCGCCTCGTCGGCCAGTCGTCGCACCTCCTTCAGTTCCGCGGCAGCGCGGTCGTCGCGGCCGCGGCGGATGAGCTCGGAGGCGAGCTCGCTCTTCACGGCGATCGCGGTGAGCGTGCGGCCGAACACGTCGTGGAGGTCGCGGGAGATGCGCAAGCGTTCCTCTGCGACGGTGAGTGCAGCACGGTCCTCGTGTGAGTCCTGCAGTTCGCGCAGGACGCTCAGCATCCACACGCTGGACCAACAGATCCACAGGACGGCGCTGACCAGCGTCATGCAGACCACGAGCAACGCGATCTGGAAGACGGCCACGAGGGGCATGGCGAGCACGAGGATCGCGACGTTGAGAAGTAGCGTGCGGCGGGCGTTGAGGATGGGGACGATGCTCGCGGCCGCTGAGGCGATCGCAGTGGCCGCCACCACCCGCATGGCCGGTATCGGGAGGACGGCGGCCCCCGCGAGGACGGCGGCGAGCAGGAGCAGCCACGTGACGACGAGGACGATCGGGAGGCGCTTGCCGCCTCCTTCGAGGGCGTTGAAGCTCCATCGGCTGACCGCGATGTTGCAACACACCAGTGCCGACGTGACAACGGCCACAGCGCTCACCAGGGCGACGTTCTCCGTGGTGAGCGGCTGGGCGCTGACGAGGCCGCCGGGGAGTGTGGAGATCGGGGTGGAGACGATGGCGTATGTAGACCAGCGCACGAAGCTCTCGAACCGGCGTGCGTTCACCACCGGCCACTTTCCCGTGCCTCTCATGGTGCCGCTGAAGCCTCGAGCGAGGGGCGGTTCGTAGGCGTCGGCCCGGGCCCGGTGCGGCGCGTGCGCAGCGCACAGGGGATCAGCATGGTGATCGAACCGGCAGGACGTGCGGAACCTGTTGGAGAGTCGGGGCGATCGTGAGTCATGTCTCCGCACTCCCGCCGCGCGGGTTCGCTCCCCAGTGTCGTCCGTTATGAGGTCGTCGGCGTTCCGCACGACTTACGCATGACAGTGCCATACGTCGGCGGGCCACCGCGGCCGTCCTTTTCGTCTCCGTCCGGGCGCACGGTACCGGACCGCTAGCACACTATATGACCTGATCCGAGCCGCGGACCCCACCAAGCCCTTCGGGCTGATGGGCGATCTCGCATCGAGTGCGGGCATCGTGCCGCCCTACCTGCCCCGCCTCATCAAGGAGCGAGCCCCTGACCCCGCCCCGCTCCAGGCGTGGAATATCCCGCCGGCAACTCGGACCGCGCCCTGGCACGTGATCGTCCGCCGGTACTCGCCAACATCCCGGCGCACCTTCCGCCGCATCCTCATCGCCGCCCGCTCGCGCGGCCTCGGCTACCCCGTCGAACGATCCAACCTCGCCAAGCTCGAACTCGGCCAGCGCGCTACCATCAGCGTCCCCGAGCTGCTCGTTGTCGCCAAGGCGCTGGACGTGCCGCCGCTCGCCCTGCTCACTCCGCTCGCCGGCGACAGCGTGGAGATCCTGCCCGGCGTCGAGGCCGAACCTCTGGAGACGTTCGCCTGGCTCGACGGCACCGCGCCCCTCCCCGACGACCAGGACGACGACGGAGACGGCCCGCGCGCCGAGCTCCGGCTCCTGCGCGACCACCACAAGGTGCTCGCCGACTGGACGTCCCGCACCCGCGCGGCCGCCGCCCGAGCCCGCGCCGACGACGACACCGAGCCGCACAGGAACGCGTGGAAGGACGCCGCGCACCCTCCACACCGAGCAGGCCGGCCACGCCGAGGAACTGCTCGCCCGCCTGCGCGAGACGATGCGCGCCCGAGGAGTTGCCCTCCCGGCCCTGCCGCCCGAGCTGATCCACCTCGACCACCGGCCCGAATAGCTACCTAGGCCCACGGGGTGGCGGGGCGGGATGCCACAGATGTGCGGCGACTGCGGGGGTCAGCGCTGATTGTCGGTCAGCTCGGGGAGACGCTGGTCGGGGAGCATGCGGCCGCGACGGTGTTGAGAGCCTGCTGTTCAGCAGGATCAACACTCAGTTGCCAGCGGGTTTTGATCGCCGTCCACTCGGCGGCGTACCGGCAGCGGGCCGGTTCGTACGGGGGTTGCCAGGTGGCAGGGTCTTGGTCGGATTTTTGGCGGTTGGCGCGGGCGGTGACCGCAACGAGGTGCCATGGTTCACGCAGGTCGTTGGCGTAGTCCTGGCGCTGGGCGGCATCCCAGGCGTAGACGCCGGAGTCCCAGGCTTCTGCTAGCGGCACTAGATGTTATCCCGTACAGAAAGGAGCGCCGCTGACATTAGCGACAGGCCATCTTGACTGAGTTCCGTGTTCGTCAGCGGAGAGATATCCGATGCCGTAGGGTGCTGCCGCCAACGACTGCGACAGAGGGTTATATGGCGTTCACACAACGGGTTGTCGCTCCGGAGGGGGCGGTGTGGACCGTGCTGGGTGAGGACTATCGAGTCGTCGAACCGGTCGAGCGGTACCTGCAGTTCCTGCGCTCGACCGACCGCTCGCCCAACACCGTCAAGAGCTATGCAAAGGGCCTGGAGCTGTGGTGGACCTTCCTGGATGCGGGCGGCCGCCGGACGGTCGTCCGATCAGACGATTCCAGGCTGACCGGGAATGCGTCGCCAAGACCCGCGACCCGATCGAAGCTGGAAACCAGTAGCCTCACGGGCGATATCGCGCTCCTTGATCTGCCGAGTGGCTGGCAATCCACCGCTCCACGCCCCAGCGAGCGTGACCTCGAACTGACGGCACCATCCAGGAGGCCGCGTTGACGGACGCCTTCCAGCTCCCCTTGTTCTATATGCCGTTCCAGGCCAGGGTGAATCCGCACCTGGCGGCGGTCCGTCCGCGAGTTCGCGCCTGGGCATGCGCTGTGGGTCTGCTTGAGCCGCTGGGCACCGACTCGGACCACGGCGGCTGGAGTGCGGAGACCTTCGACAGGGCGGATTTCACCCGGTTCACCGCCTGGACCTATCCCCATGCCTGTGCCGAGGAGCTGGAGCTGTTGTCTGGCTGGCACAGCCTCATCTGGTGCCTGGACGACGTCTTCAGCGCCGGGTGTGAAGCTCTTGGTAACCGGGAGCAGATCCTGCAACGTATCGAGCGCCTGATGGCATTCATGCCGATCATGACACCCGGCTTGGTGCCACCCGCCGAGCATCCTGTGGAACGTGCGCTGGCCGACCTGTGGCGCCGCACGGCGCCCTCGGTATCGATTCCGTGGCGCCTGCTGTACACCAGGTCCGTACGGCAGTTCCTGGAGGCGTCGCTGTGGGAGATAGAGAACCTCGAACGCCACCGGTTTCCCGACCTCATCGAGCAGACCGAGATGCGCCGCGACTACGGGGCGGCCGGGTGCAGCGCACTACTGATGGAGCACTCGCTCGGTTGGGAGATCCCCGATGACATCCGGGGCACCCGGCCATTCACTGTGCTGATCGACTCATTCCGGGACACGGTCGATCTGCACAACGACATCGTGTCCTATCCCAAGGAAGTCCGCGAGGGCGTCGCGAGGAACAACATCGTGCACGTGGCCCAGGAACTCCTCGGTGTCTCCCTCAAGGATGCGGTCTCCTTCGTTGACCGCATCCTGACGGGCCGGGTCAGGACTCTCGAAGAGAACGTCGAGACGGACCTCCCGCAAGCGCTGCACGACCTGCATGCGGATCCTGAGACTCAGCGTGCCGTCCTGCGGCATGCCCAAGCCATCCAGGGCTGGGCTGCCGGCTCGTACCGCTGGCACAGGGACACCGATCGGTACCGGCCCGCCGCCAGCTCGAACCGCCAGGATTCCGCGCGGGACCTCACGATCCCTTCGAGCCTGCTGTCCACATGGGAACGGGACCCGTTTCTCCGCGATTTCGGAAGCCGCCAGTAGTACCCCCTCGGTGTGAGCGGTCCTGATGAGCAGTCGAATGAGCAGGCGTCGGATCTCGCCGAGAGTCAGTAGGGCCAGTTCGGGGTTGCTGGCAGGCCGAACTCTCCCGGGCCGCCTTCGCCCGCCGATTCACCGCACTGGTCGGTCAGCCACTCGGTGGGCGGGAGCAGCGGCGCTGCTTCCCACCCGCTCGGGTTACCTACCCGGAAAGACGTTCTCCTTGAAGAGATCGGCAGTGGCAAGGTTGCCCAACGGGGCATAGTCGCAAACGATGTACGTCTCGGTCCTGCCGGGAATTGCGCTGGTGGTGGCCCGCCCGCAGCCCAACTTGGTTGAGGACTTCCACACCACCTGGGTGAAGCGACCAGTCTTCTGGGAGAAGCCGGGGTTGTTGAAGTCGTAGTCCTTGATCTCGTCGTACCAGCCCTTCACGACCTCAGCGCAGGAGACCACCTGGCCGGGGGCGGAGGACATGGAGTAGAACGTGTTCTCTCCCCAGCTACCATCTCGGTGGAGTGGCAGCCTTACATCAGCTGTGCTGTGCTCAAACTTCCTCGTCCTGGCCATCTCGGCGGCCCACTTCTGGGCGAATGCGACGATCTGCGGGTCGCTCTGCATCGCCGGTACCCCGTGCCGAGCGCGGTAGGTGTTGTGTGCATCGAGGCAGTCCTGTTGGAAGGCGTCTGCGGTGAGGAGCCGTGCGGGGGTGCGGGCCGCCGATTGGGCCGGCCCGGCTACGCCGATGAGCGTGCAGCCGACCAGGGCGGCGGACATGACCAAGCGTTTGAACACGAGCGCTCCAGGAGGAAAGGGGAGGACGTCATCGTCCACCTGATCATTTTCCCGGCAGGCGGTCGCCGTGCTGGCATTTCAGCCTGTCGTTAAGGAACGTGTCGCCAGGCCCACACGGGGGCGGGCCCTTCACGCATCTCGGGCCAGGACGCAAGCCCCCACCGGCCGCCACCATGCCGCTCATGGCCGCGGCAACCTACGACCTGCTGATCGAGCAGGGCACCGACTACGACCGTGTCCTCACCGTCCGCTCCCAAGCCTCCGGGCATCCGCCACTCGACCTGACCGGCTGCACCGTCCGCGCCCACGTGCGCGCCCACCACGGCGCAGACGCTCCCCTCCTGTACGACCTGGCCACCGGCGGCCTGGCCATCACGGACGCGGCCGCGGGGAAGGTAGCGCTGCACATCCCCGGGGAGACGTCCGCCGCCTGGACGTGGCGGATCGGCGTGTCCGACCTGGAGCTCGTGGACGCCGGCGGCCGCCCGCTCCGCCTCCTGGCCGGCGCGGTCCGTGTGACCGGCGAGGTGACACGATGAGCCACCCGGACGTGGAGTTCGTCGTCCAGCAGCCCGCCGGGCCTGCCCTGACGGTGGAGCAGGACGGCGGCATCTCGCTGACGATCGAGCAGCACCACCAGGTGGTGGAGCTCGACCTCGCCGTCCCCGGCATTCAGGGCTCGCCCGGGGCGCGGGGCGAGCAGGGACCGGCCGGGCCCGAGGGCGGCGCGTTCTCGCCCAGCGGATATGTTCTGTACACCGCAGGGGTAGACGCGGGATACCCCCGATGGGGTGGAACACATCGCCGCCCCGAGCTCAATCCACAAGACCGGGCAGGTCGGGGCGCCTGTGACGGCAAGCCACGGGCAGTGTCGGAGTCGCGGGGCTGGATGTGACCTCGCTGTCTGCAAAGAGCCGCTACGGTGACCGCGTGCGAACAGGCTCACCTGAAACGGCACTCGTCGTCATTCGCGGTAACTCTGGCTCGGGTAAGTCGAGCGTGGCCAGAGCCCTGCGAGAGGTTTACGGTCGCCGCGGGCTGGCCCTGATCAGCCAGGACGTGGTGCGACGTGACATCCTGCGCGAGCTGGACAAGCCAGGGGCGGTCAACATCGGGTTGATCGACATCATGTGTCGTCACGCCCTGGATGCTGGCTATCACGTGATCTTGGAGGGCATCCTCACTGCGAGCCGGTACGGGGAGATGCTCCAAGCGCTGCGCCGCGATCATCTCGGCAGCACCTCGTCCTACTACCTCGACGTCTCCTGGGAGGAGACGCTACGAAGGCATGAGACCCGGCCTCAGCGCTCCCAGTTCAGCGCCATCGAGATGCGGCAGTGGTACATAGAGCGAGACGTGCTGCCGGACGGCTCCGAGACGATCATCGGGGAGAACAGCCCACTGGAGGAGATCGTGCAGCAAATCCTGCGGGGCGCAGAGCTCCTCAGGCCGCGTCGAACAGAGTCAGGCAGGGTTGCGTCCGCGGGAGTGGTGTACGAGTCTGGCCTGGTCACAGGCGTGGCGTCGTGAAATGAAGACGGCCATCGAGTGATCCTTCGAGTAGCAAGTTCAAGATCGAAGGAGAACCAGACGATGGCCGCCGACAACAGTGTGACGCCCGCCCAGTGGCTGGCGAAGCA
>NZ_JBEXUP010000050.1:0-57990 GCF_040614375.1 Nonomuraea sp. NPDC005983 | reverse complement strand
CCGGAGGCCGCCCCGGCGTTCCCGTCCGGCCCGGCGGTGCCGCTGCCCGCGCCGACGCTGCCGCCGCCCGCCGAGCGGTCACGGGCGCGGCGCGCCCCCGTGACCGCGCCGAAGTTCCCCCCGTCGGCGGTCACGGCCCAGCCGCGCGAGTCGCTGAGCGTGCTGCACATCGGCGGCCCCCGGTTCGGACGCGCGCTGCCCGACCCCGGCGAGCCGTTCACCCCCGAGGACATGCAGGCACGCATCTGGGCGGACCTGACGGAGATGTACGACAGGGGGATGCCACGTCCCGACCTGATGGTCGTCAGCGGCGACCTCACCGAGTCGGGCAGTCTCGGGCAGTTCGGGCAGGCGACGCGGTTCCTGACCGACCTGAGGCTGCTGATCGGCCTGGAGCCGCACCGGCTGGTGATCGTGCCCGGCCCCCGCGACGTGACCAAGGCGGCGGCCAGCGCGTACTTCCTCACCTGCGAGGCCGACGACGTGATCCCGCAACCGCCGTACTGGCCGAAGTGGCGGCACTTCGCGGGCCTGTTCGGCGAGGTGTACCAGGGGCTGGACGACCGGGTGTTCGACGGCGGCCAGCCGTGGAGCCTGTTCGAGGTGCCCGACCTGAAGGTGGTCGTGGCGGGGCTGAACTCGACGATGGCCATGAGCCACCTGGAGCGCGACGCGTACCCGCTGCTCGGCGAGGCGCAGGCGGCCTGGTTCGCCGAGCGGCTGCGCCCGTACGAGGAGCGCTCGTGGCTGCGGCTGGGCGCGATCGGCCACCCGCCCGCCGCGCTGCACGACGCCCCGGCGTTCCAGCGGCTCCTCGGCCACCGGCTCAACCTGCTCTTCCACGGCGCGGGCGAGGCGGGCGAGGGGGCGGTGGCCGCGCCGCGCTCCGGGCACCACCAGGTCGTCGAGATCACCCCTGCCGGGCTGCGCACCTGGCTGCCGCGGGGCGGCGAGCCCGAGCGTGTCTCGTCCGGCTGGCGGGCCGCGCAGGCCACCTTCGCCGGCGAGGCGCTGCCCGAGCCCGCCCCCGCGCCCCAACCGGCCGAGCGCGAGCCGAGCCCCGTCGAGCTGCTGCTCGACCGCATCACCGAGGTGTGCGAGGCCAGGCACGAGCGGGCCAGGATCCGCCGCTTCCCCACGCACCTGGTGGTCACCCACCCCGAGGACGGCTTCGTCCGGCTGACGATGATCGGCGCGCACGTCGGCGAGCTGACGGCCGCCGACACCGACGACTTCGTCCGCAAGGCGCACGCCGCCGACCTGACCGCCGAGCTCGTCTACCAGGGCGGCCCGCCGCCTGCCCGCGCGCTCCGCGACGACCTCATGCGCAGAGGCGTCAGGCTGCGCAGCTTCACCGAGTTCCAGGGCCTGCTGGACCTGTCGGGCTACGTGGCCGAGCAGTCGTCCAGGCTCGTCACCGACCGCCGCTACCCGCCGGAGCTGTACGTCCCGCAGCGTTACCGCGAGCTCGACCGGCCCGGCCACCTGGTCAGGCAGGGGCTGACCGACGAGCTGATGCGGCTGCTGGCGGCCGACCACGGCAGGTTCCTGTTACTGCTCGGCGACTTCGGCCACGGCAAGACGTTCGCCCTGCGCGAGCTGGCCAGGCGCATCCCGGCCGAGCTGCCGCACCTGACTCCGATCTTCATCGAGCTGCGGGCGCTGGACAAGGCGCACAGCGTCGACAGCCTGGTGGCCGCCCACCTGGCCGCGCACGGCGAGGAGTTCATCGACCTCAAGGCGTTCCGCTACCTGCTCAGGCAGGGCCGGATCGTGCTGCTGTTCGACGGTTTCGACGAGCTGGTCACCCGGCTCACCTACGACCGGGCGACCGACCACCTGGCGACACTGCTGGCCGCGGCCGAGGACAAGGCGAAGATCGTCGTGGCCAGCCGCACCCAGCACTTCAAGTCGCACAGCCAGGTGCTGACCTCGCTCGGCGAGATGGTGGGGGTGCTGCCCCAGCGGCGGGTGCTCAGCGTCGAGGACTTCACGCACGACCAGATCCGCTCGTACCTGGCCAACCGCTTCGACGACGGCCACGAGGCCACGGCCCGCATGTCGCTCATGGAAGGCATCTCCGACCTGCTCGCGCTGGCGCAGAACCCGCGCATGCTCAGCTTCATCGCCGACCTCGACGCCGACCGGCTGCGCACGGTGGCGGGAGCCCGGCACACGATCAGCCCTGCCCTGCTCTACGAGGAGATTCTCAGCTCGTGGCTGGCGTTCGAGGAGCGGCGGGCCAAGGTGCCCGGCTCGGCGACCGCGCTGACCACCGACGAGCTGTGGCGGGCGGTGACGGCGCTGGCGCTGCGGCTGTGGGACTCGGGCGAGTCCCTGCTGGGCGTGGACGAGCTGACCGAGATCGCCGAAACGCTCACCGACCTCGCCGCCGGCCAGTTGTCACCCGCGCACACGGCGTACGCGGTGGGCTCGGGCAGCCTGCTGGTGCGTACCGAGGAGGGCATGTTCGGGTTCATCCACGCCTCGGTGATGGAGTGGCTGATCGCCCGGCACGTCGCGGCGACGCTCGACGCGCCGGTGACGCTGTCGCGCAGGCCGCTGTCGGCGCTGACGGTGGAGTTCCTGTGCGACCTGGCCGACGTCCAGGCCCTGCGGGCGTGGGTGGACGACCCGCCCGCGGAGGACGTCGCCCGGGCGAACGCCGTCAAGATCGCGGCCCGGCTGCGCACGCCCGCCCGCGCCGACCTGAGGGGCGCCAACCTGAAGGGCGAGGACCTGTCGGCCAGGGACCTCCAGGAGGTCGACCTGACCGGCGCCGACCTGACCGGCGCGACGCTGGCGGGCACGAACCTGTCCCGCGCGGTCCTGCGCGAGGCCAAGCTCGTCGGCACGCGGCTCGACGGGGCCAGGCTGACCGGCGCCGACCTGTCCGGAGCCGACCTGTCGGGCGCGCGGCTGGCGCGCACCGACCTGAGCGACATCTCGGCCGAGGGCGCCGTGTGGCACCGGGCCGCGCTGATCAACGTGACGGGCACGCTGCCGCCCCTGCCGGGCGCGGCGGTGGTGCCGGGGCAGCAGGTCGAGGTGCAGCTGGCTCCCGCCGCGATCGGCGTACCGTACGGGTACCACTTCCAGACCAGCCGCCTGCCCGAGCCGATCGCGTACAGCCCCGACGGCTCCACGATCGCGATCGGCAGCGACGACGGCGGCGTGCTGCTGTGCGTCGGCGGCCAGCCGGTGCGGAACCTGCAGGGCCACCGCGGCCGCGTCTACGCCGTCTCCTTCGCCGGGAACGTGCTCGCCACCGGCGCGAGCGACGGCACGGTGATCCTCTGGGACGCGCTCACCGGCGAGCGGCTGCGCACCCTGCCCGGGCACGCCGAGGGCGTCTGGCCGGTGCGGCTCAGCCCCGGGGGCGAACTGGTCGCGGCGGGCGGCGGCGACGGCGTGGTCCGCGTCTGGGATGCGGCCACCGGGCAGCTCCTGCACCGGCTGTCCGGCCACGAGTCGCCCGTCTACACCGTCTCCTTCGGCCACGCGGCGCTCGTCACCGGCGACACGGCCGGCGTGGTGCGGGTCTGGCACCTCGCCTCCGGCCGGGTGGCGCACACCCTCGACGGGCACAGAGGGGCGGTCTACCGCGTCGTGCACAGCCCCGACGGCGGGCTGCTCGCCACGGGCGACGAGGCCGGAACCGTCCGCGTCTGGGACACCACGTCGTGGACGTTGCGCCACACCCTGACCGGACACGGGAGCAGCGTCTACTGCGTGGCCTTCTCTCCCGACGGCTCGCTGCTGGCGACCGGCGACACCTCCGGAGCGGTGCGCCTGTGGGAGCCGACCACGGGCACGCCCCGCGGCCTGCACACCACCCACGCGGCGGCCGTCTACCAGGTGACGTTCAGCCCCGACGGGCGCACGCTGGCGACCGGCGACTCCAACGGCGTCGTCCGCGTGCAGGAGGCCGGCGGCACCCGGCGCACCGAGCTGACGGGGCACCGCAGCTCGGTGTGGCCGTTCGCGTTCCATCCCGACGGGGAGCAGATCGCCACCAGCAGCAACGACGGCACGGTCCGGCTGTGGGACACCTCCTCCGGCAAATGCCAGCGGGTGCTGCGCGGGCACGGCAGGCGGATCTCCTCCGTCAGGTTCAGCGCCGACGGCTCGATGCTGGCGACCAGCGGCAACGACGGCGTGGTGCGGGTGTGGGAGCCGCGCACCGGCCGCCGCCTGCGCGAGTTCACCGGCACCGCCGACCGGCTCATCTCGGCGCTGTTCTCACCGGCGGGGCCGGTGCTGGCCACCTCCAGCAACGACGGCGGCGTGCACTTCTGGAACGCCTCGACGGGCGACTACGAGCGCGAACTCGACGCCGGCACCGACCACGTGTGGGCCGAGGCGTTCAGCCCCGACGGGGAGATGCTGGCCACGGCCAACGACGACGACAGCGTCCGCATCTGGTACCGGCCGACCAGCCGCCTGGTGAGCAACCTGGCCGACCACCGCGGCAGGGTCCGCTCGATCGCGTTCAGCCCCGACGGCCGGTACGTCGCGACGGGCTGCGACGACCGGCTCGTCCGCATCTGGCACGTCGAATCGGGCGGCCGGATCGCGACCCTGGAGGGGCACACCGACCGGGTCTACTCGGTCGTCTTCTCCCCGTCCGGCCGTTACCTGGCGAGCGCCGGCAACGACGGGCGGGCCCTGGTGTGGGAGCTGCGTCCCGGCCAGCCCTGGCAGCCACGCCTGATGCACACGCTCGACAAGCACGCCGGACGGCTGTGGAGCGTCGCCTTCGACCGCACCGGCGAGCGCCTGGCGACAGGAGGCGACGACCTGACCGTCCGGGTGTGGGGCACCGAGAGCGGCGAGCTGCTGCACACGCACACGGGCCACGCCCGCCGGGTCTGGTCGGTCGCCTACAGCCCCGTCTCCGACCTGCTGGCGAGCGCGGGCGACGACGGCACGGTGATCCTCTGGGACGGCGACACCCGCCTGGCAACGCTGCTGGGCCTGCCGGAGGGGTGGGCGGCGCTGGCGCCCGACGGCCGCTACAAGGTACAGGGCGAGGTGGGTGGCCAGTTCTGGCACGTCATCGGGATGTCGAGGTTCGAGCTCGGCGAGCTGGACCTGCACCTGCCGGGAGTGCGGCAGGTAGCCCTCGACGCCCCCTTCTGAGACAGGGCGCCCCTCAGCGGGCCTCGACGGCCCGCGGTCGTGCCCTTCGGCGGGCCTGTGCTCTGTGTGGCCGCTAGCCGAGCGAGGCTCGCCGGACGAGGTCCTGCCACACGGCGTCGACGCGGGCCTCCAGGTCCTCCAGGCTCCCCTCGTTGGGGATCACGACGTCGGCGACGCTGAGCCGCTCCTCGCGGCCGGCCTGGGCGGCGATGCGGGCCTTGGCGTCCTGCTCCGGCATGCCCCGGTGCTCGGCGAGGCGGGCGATGCGGACCTCGTCGGAGGCGTCGACGACGACCACCACGTCGTACATGGGAGCCAGGTTGTTCTCCGCGAGCAGCGGCACGTCGTACACCACGATCGCGTCGTCGGCCGCCTGCGCCTGAAGGGCGGCCACCCGCTCCCCCACGAGCGGGTGGACGATGGCGTTGAGCGCGGCGAGCCGGTCGGGGTCGGCGAACACGATGCCGCCCAGTTTCTCCCGGTTCAGGGAGCCGTCGGGGTGGAGGACGCCGTCGCCGAAGGTCGCGACCACCCGGGCCAGGCCGGGGGTGCCGGGCTCCACCACCTCGCGGGCGATCTTGTCGGCGTCGATCACGACGGCGCCTCGGGCCGCGAGCCGCCTGGACACCTCGCTCTTGCCCGACCCGATGCCGCCCGTGAGTCCGATCGTCAGCACATCGAAAGCCTATCGGCGGACAATCCCGGACGCACGCGCCCACTACCGCCCATCACGACGTTGGGAGGGACGCGCCCGTGTGCCGATCAGCGTCGCAGGTGGACCAGGGTGAGGTGGTCGTCCATGCGCGCCCTGTGCGTCTCGCGGTAGCCGAGGCGGCGATACAGGCGCAGGTTCCCATCGGACAGATGGCCGGTGAACAGGTCGAACGCGGCGGCCTCCGGCACCTGCTCGTGCAGGGCGGTCAGCAGCGCCGTGCCGACGCCTCTGCCCTGCCGGTCGGGGACGACCACCAGCCGCCCGACCAGGCAGGTGGCGCCGGACAGCTGGCCCCGGACGGCCCCCACCACCCGCCCCCCGTCGACCGCCTTGAGCACGGTCGCCGACACGATGGCCGCGCGGACCTGCTCCAGGGACTCGACGAGCGGCGGGATGAACGGGTCTCCATAGAGCTGCGCCTCGCTCACGTAGGCAGCTCTCTGCACGGTGAGGATCTCACCCGCGTCGGACGCCACCGCCCGCTCGATGTCCACCGCAGCACCCTACTTCACGCATTCACGGCGAGTCGCCCGAAGAACGACCTGATGCTGCCGACCAGCGACCCCGGCGCCGCCATCGCGACCATGTGGCTGGGCGAGTGCTCCCCCGCCCAGTGCGTGATCGCGTTCCCGCGCTCGGCGATCCGGCGCATCAGCGGGGGCCCGCCGTGTGAGACCCCGGTCGGCACGTCGGTCTGGTCGATCGGCATGCCGGCCGCGCCCTCGTAGTACGTCCAGGACGACGAGCCGCCCGTCCCGGTCAGCCAGTACAGGCTGGCATTGGTCAGCACCAGGTCGCGCTCGATCGGCTCCGCCACCTCTCCCTCGGGCCAGCCGTCGAACTCCTTGAACCGCTCGACGAGGTAGGCGAGCTGGGCCACGGGCGAGTCGGTGAAGCCGAAGGCGAGTGTCTGCGGCCGGTTGGCGAGGTACGTGCCGTAGCCGCTGCCTCCGGCGAACAGCTCGGCCAGCCTCTCCAGCCCGGCTTGTTCCTCCTGCGTGGCTCCGTCCAGCTCGGCGGGGTCGCCCGTGGGGATGCCCAGTCCGGCCGTGATGTGCGAGCCGACCACGTGCGCGCTGTCGAGGACGGCGAGCTGCGGGCTGACCAGCGCGCCCGCGTCGTTGCCGTGCGCGCCGTAGCACCGGTACCCCAGTCGGCTCATCAGCTCGGCCCAGGTGCGGGCGACGCGGGCGATGCTCCACGGACGCTCGTCGGCGGGTTCGGGGAACGGTGAGAAGCCGAAGCCGGGCAGCGAGGGCGCGACGACGTGGAAGGCGGTGGCGGGGTCGAGGCCGTGGGCACGCGGGTCGGTGAGCGGGCCGATCACTTCCAGGTACTCGGCGACGGAGCTGGGCCAGCTGTGCGTCATGATCAGCGGGAGGGCGCCGGGCTCGGGCGACCTGACGTGCAGGAAGTGCACGCACTGGCCGTCGATCTCGGTGGTGAACTGCGGAGACGCGTTGAGCCTCGCCTCCTGTGCCCGCCAGTCGAAGCCGTCGGCCCAGTACGCGGCCAGCTCGCGCAGGTAGCCGACGGGGACTCCCCGACGCCATCCGCCCCCGGGCAGTTGCCGAGGCCAGCGGGTGCGGCTCAGCCGCTCCCTCAGATCGTCGAGGTCGGCCTGCGGGACGTCGATACGGAAAGGCGTGATGTCGTTCATGCCGGGAACCCTAGACGTCATCGCGGAAAGGATCGTTCCGCAATACGCGCGCAGCCGCACAAGGAAAGGCCCCGCACGGGCGACCGTGCGGGGCCTTTCTCAGGTACTACTCAGAGCCTCAGCTCTGGCCGCCCGCGAGCTTCTCGCGGAGCGCCGCGAGCGCCTCGTCAGAGGCGAGCGCGCCGCTGGCCGGAGCCGACGACGAGGAGCTGGTCGAGGGAGCCTGCGACTCGCCGCTGTAGGACGAGGGAGCAGCCTCGCCCGCCTCGGCCTCGGCCTTGCGGGCCTCCTCGATCTGCTTCTTGTGCGCCTCGAAGCGCGTCTGGGCCTCGGCGTACTGCCGCTCCCACTCCTCGCGCTGCTTGTCGAAGCCCTCGAGCCACTCACCGGTCTCGGGGTCGAAGCCCTCGGGGTAGATGTAGTTGCCCTGGTCGTCATAGGTGGCGGCCATGCCGTACAGGGTCGGGTCGAACTCGACCTCGGTGCCGACACCCTCGTTCGCCTGCTTCAGCGAGAGGCTGATGCGGCGACGGTCGAGGTCGATGTCGATGATCTTCACGAAGATCTCGTCGCCGACCTGGACGACCTGCTCCGGGATCTCCACGTGACGCTCGGCCAGCTCGGAGATGTGGACCAGGCCCTCGATGCCCTCCTCGACCCGGACGAACGCGCCGAACGGCACCAGCTTGGTGACGCGGCCCGGCACGACCTGGCCGATCTGGTGGGTGCGGGCGAACTGCTGCCACGGGTCTTCCTGGGTCGCCTTGAGCGACAGGGAGACGCGCTCGCGCTCCATGTCGACGTCGAGGACCTCGACCGTGACCTCCTGGCCGACCTCGACCACCTCGGAGGGGTGGTCGATGTGCTTCCAGGACAGCTCGGACACGTGGACCAGACCGTCGACGCCGCCGAGGTCGACGAACGCACCGAAGTTGACGATCGACGAGACGACGCCCTTGCGGACCTGGCCCTTCTGAAGGGTGTTGAGGAACGTCTGGCGAACCTCGGACTGGGTCTGCTCGAGCCAGGCGCGGCGCGACAGGACCACGTTGTTGCGGTTCTTGTCGAGTTCGATGATCTTCGCCTCGAGCTCGCGGCCGACGTACGGCTGCAGGTCGCGAACGCGTCGCATCTCGACCAGGGACGCCGGAAGGAAGCCACGGAGGCCGATGTCGAGGATGAGACCACCCTTGACGACCTCGATGACGGTGCCGGTGACGATGCCGTCCTCGTCCTTGATCTTCTCGATCGTGCCCCAGGCGCGCTCGTACTGAGCACGCTTCTTGGACAGGATCAGGCGGCCCTCTTTGTCCTCCTTCTGGAGAACCAGGGCTTCGACGTGCTCGCCGACCTCCACGACGTCAGCAGGGTCGACATCGTGCTTGATCGAAAGCTCGCGCGAGGGGATGACACCCTCGGTCTTGTAGCCGATATCGAGAAGGACCTCGTCTCGATCGACCTTGACGACGGTGCCCTCGACGATGTCGCCGTCGTTGAAGTACTTGATGGTCTCATCGATCGCGGCGAGGAAGGCTTCCTCGGACCCGATGTCGTTGACCGCTACCTGCGGGGTGCTCGAGGTGGCCTCAGTGCTGGACGTCATGTGTGGAATTGCTCCGAACGCGGACAGGATGTCGATGTGGCGGACGCGCGGCAGGCCCTCTTCCGCATCAAGCCGAGGAAATACGACATCGACGTGACCGAGCGCGAGCCCGCTCCGTCTGAGGCGCGCGCGAGCCCACAGCGCAGCGATCAGCATATGAGAACTAGGCCACGGGGTCAATCCAGGCGACACGAAGCGCCGGTCAGTACGCGTTGACCTGCGGTCTCCGCTTGGAGGTGATTTTACCCTGAAGTTTCTTCGGGATGGAGATCCGGGCCGGGTCGCCGTCGGAGACATAGCGCTCCTCGGGGTGCTTGTTCAGCCATTCCAGCCAGTACTGGGAGCACCACTTGCGGCATTCGCCCTTTTTGCCATTGCTCTGGATCCGCTGGATGGCGAGCGGGTCGAAAGCTTTCGCATAGGGCGGAAGGGAGGGCTCCGCTCCCGCCAGGAAGACCCCGTCGAAGTCGTACGAGGTGCCGTCCCAGGTGCCGCTGCGGGCCAGCTTCCGCGGGTGCGGCTCCGCTCCGAACGGCAGCGCCATGGTCTTGGCGGGCCCCGCGCCGAGCTTGACCAGCAGCCGGTCGAGCCGGACGATCTGCTCACGGACCCGCTTCTTCGGCAGCACCGACAGGCTGGGGTGCGACCAGGTGTGGTTGGCCACCTCGAAGCCGTGGCCGACCAGCCACTGCACGGCGGCGACCTGCTGGTCGCGCTCGCGCAGCCCGAACGGGTCACGATTGACCCAGAAAGTGGCGACGGGCCGGAACGACGGGTACTTCTTGGCCACGTCGAGGATGATGCCGGCCGCCGTGTCGGGCTTGGGCTGCCCGTTCGCGTCGAGCGCGAAGTGGCTCGGGTGCCCGTCGTCGAACGTGAGCACGACGGGGAAGCGGCCCGCGGGCACCGGCATGGCGCCGGTGACGAACTCCTTGGCGGTGACGGGCACGTACCCCTGCCTGGCGAGCTTCTCCAGCTCCTGCCTGACCTGCGAGGGAGTCCGGTCGATGGAGGCCAGCCGCTTGTTGAGTATCCGGTGGTACATCAGCACCGGCACCACGCCGAGTTCGTTGGCCTTGACCTGCTTGGCGAACTCGGGGGTGGCCTCCACGCCCGGCGGCTCGCTCGCCACCGCGGTGGGCTCGCCCGGCGGGCTCTGCTCCGCCCTGCCCGCGGCCTGCCGTCCTGACGCGCCGTCGCCGTCGCCGTCGGACGGCAGCAGGTTCAAGCCGATGATCGCCACCACGACGACGCCCACGTTGGCGACGCCGATGATCCGCGTGAGAGACGCTGGTATCCGCACAGAACTCCCGTGCCCATCGGGGAAACCGACTTTCAGCGTAGTCCAAAATGATCGCATGGAACGATTCACGCCATGTCGGACTGCCCCGCCGCATGCGTGTGAACGGCCGGGGCGAAGCCGCCCGGTCAGTGCCCGGCGTCCTCCCAGGTGCGGCCGGTTCCCACGGAGACCTCCAGCGGCACCCGCAGCTGGTAGGCGGCGTTCATCTGGTCGCGCACGAGCTGCGTGAGCTGCTCCAGCTCGCCCGGCGCCACCTCGAACACCAGCTCGTCGTGGACCTGCAGGAGCATCCGGGACGCCAGCCCCTCCTCGCCCAGCGCCTGGCGGACGTTGAGCATGGCGACCTTGATGATGTCGGCCGCCGACCCCTGGATCGGCGCGTTGAGCGCCATCCGCTCGGCCATCTCGCGGCGCTGCCGGTTGTCGCTGGTCAGGTCGGGCAGGTAGCGGCGGCGGCCCATGATCGTCTCGGTGTAGCCGTCGTTGCGCGCCTGCCGGACGATGTCCTGCAGGAAGTCGCGGACACCGCCGAACTCCTGGAAGTACTCCTCCTTCAGCGCCCGCGCCTCGGCCACCGGGATGTTGAGCTGCCCGGACAGCCCGAAGTCGGACAGGCCGTAGGCCAGGCCGTAGTTCATCGCCTTGATGCGGGCCCGCAGCTCGCCGTCGATCTGCTCGGGCGGCAGGTCGAACACCCTGGCCGCGGTCGCCTGGTGGAAGTCGTGCCCCGATTCGAACGCCGCGATCAGCGACTCGTCGCCCGACAGGTGGGCCATGATGCGCAGCTCGATCTGGCTGTAGTCGGCGGTGAGCAGCGTCTCGTAGCCCTCGCCGACGACGAAGCCCTGCCGGATGCGGCGGCCCTCGGCGGTACGGATCGGGATGTTCTGCAGGTTGGGCTTCTCGGAGGACAGCCGGCCGGTGGCGGCGATGATCTGGTTGAAGGTGGTGTGGATGCGCTGGTCGTCGGCGATCTCCTTGATCAGCCCCTCGACGGTGGTGCGCAGTTTGGTCTGGTCGCGGTGCCGCAGCATGATCGTCGGCAGCTCGTGGTCGGTCTGGGTCGCGAGCCAGGCGAGCTGGTCGGCGTCGGTGCTGTAGCCGGTCTTGATCTTCTTGGTCTTCGGCAGGTTGAGCCGGACGAAGAGGATCTCCTGCAGCTGCTTGGGCGAGCCCAGGTTGAACTGCTCGCCGACGACCCGGTGCGCCTCTCCGACCGCGTGCTTGACCGCGGCGCCGAACTCGGCCTCCAGGCCGGTGAAGTACGCGCCGTCGACCGCGATGCCCGCCCGCTCCAGCTCGGCCAGGACGGTCAGCAGCGGCAGCTCCACGTCGGTCAGCAGCTGGGTGCCGCCCCGGCCCGACAGGAAGGCCTCGAGTGCCTCGGCCAGCTCGCGCACCACGTGCGCGCGCAGCGCGAGCTCCTTGGCAGGAGCGTCGTCGTCGTCGCCGAACAGCGCCGCCTGGCCGTTTGACTCCTCCTCCGCCCGCAGGTCGCGGTGGAGGTAACGCCTGGCCAGATCCTCCAGCGCGAACGTGCGCTGGCCCGGCATCGCCAGGTAGGCCGCCAGCGCCGTGTCGCACGCCAGGCCCCTGAGCGTCATGCCCTGAGCCCACAGGGCCAGGATGGGCCCCTTGGCGTCGTGGACGGCCTTGGGCTTGGTCTCGTCGGCCAGCCAGGCCCGCAGCGCCGCCTCGTCGGCCTCGGTGAGCTTGACCGGGTCGATGTGGGCGGCCGTGCCGTCGGGCGAGGCGATGGCGATGGCGTCGACGCGGCCGGTGCCGCTGCCGTACACGCCCTTGAAAGCGACGCCCGCGCGGCCCCCGGGCAGCGCCGACAGCCAGCCCGCGACCCGGTCGGGGCCGAGGATCACGGTCTCGACCTCGAAGCCCTGGTCGGGCTCCTGCTCGCCGGCGCCCAACGTCTTGAAGACGCGCTCGCGCAGCTCGCCGCGGATCTGCAGGGTGTCGAAGAGCTTGTTGACCTCCTCGCGATCCCAGGCGCCCTGCGTGAGCCCTGCGGGCTCGACGTCGAGCGGGACGTCGCGGAGCAGTTCGGTGAGCCTGCGGTTCATCAGCACCTGCGCCACGTGCTCGCGCAGCTTGTCGCCGACCTTGCCCTTGACCTCGTCGACCCGGTCGACCAGGGCGGTCAGCGAGCCGAACTCGCGCACCCACTTGGCGGCGGTCTTCTCGCCCACGCTGGGGATGCTGAGCAGGTTGTCGCTGGGGTCGCCGCGCAGCGCGGCGAAGTCGGGGTACTGCGCCGGGGACAGACCGTACTTCTCCTCGACGGCCTCGGGCGTGAACCGGGTCATGTCGCTGATGCCGCGGCGCGTCATCAGGACCGTGACGTGCTCGTTGACGAGCTGGAGCGCGTCGCGGTCGCCGGTGACGATCAGCACGCTCATCCCTTGGGCGGAGGCGCGGGTGGCCAGCGTGGCGATCAGGTCGTCGGCCTCGAAGCCGGCCTTGGACAGATGCGGGACGCGCAGCGTGTCGAGCAGCTCGAAGATGAGCTGCATCTGGCCGCGGAAATCTTCGGGCGTCTCGCTCCTGTTGGCCTTGTACTCGGCGTACTCCTCGTGCCTGAACGTCGGCTCCGACCGGTCGAAGGCGACCGCCACGTGGGTGGGCCGCTCGTCGCGAAGGACGTTGGTCAACATCGAGGTGAACCCGTAGACCGCCTCGGTGTGCTGCCCGTCGGTGGTCATCAGGTTGGCGTCCTTGAGCGCGTAGAACGCACGATAGGCAAGGGAATGCCCATCGAGCAGCAGCAGACATGGGCGCTCAGGGGTCACGTCACTCTTCGGCACACCCGCAGCCTAGTCTGCGACTGCGACAGAAAACCCGAGCTCGGAAGACTGGAGGCGTCCCCTTGACGCAGACCAACCCCGCGACCGGCCCCGCGACCGGCCCCGCGACCGGCCCCGTGACCGACCCGTCGGCCGAGTTCGCCGCCTACGGCGCGGTGCACGAGGGCACGCTCGCCCACCGGATGGGCATCGAGTTCGTCGAGGCGAGCGCGGAGCGCGTCGTGGGCCGCATGCCGGTGGCGGGCAACACCCAGCCGTACGGCCTGCTGCACGGCGGTGCCTCCGCGGTGCTCGCCGAGACGCTGGGCTCCGTCGGCGCGGCCATCCACGCCGGGCCGGACCGCATCGCCGTGGGCATCGAGATCAACGCGACCCACCACCGCTCGGCCACCTCCGGTCATGTGACGGGCGTCGCGACGCGGCTGCACGGCGGCCGATCGCTGGCCACGTACGACATCGAGATCAGCGATGAGCAGGGACGACGCGTGTGCACCTCGCGCCTCACCTGCATGTTGCGCGACCGTTGAGGGGAATTCACCCTTTGCACACCAGCCCCGCGGGTCGCTACGGTTGACCCAGCAGAGCCCGCGGGGGAGGCTGAGTAGAAAACGGTGAGGCCGGGGAAGCCTCGCATGGTCCCAAAGGTCTACCCCCGTCGGGCTCGTTCACATTTATGGGCGATCGTTACCCAACGTGCCCCACCATTGCCAGGCGTATACGTGGATTTAGCCCCTGACCTGGCTTCTTGTTGCTCACGCCCGTGACACACACGTGTCACTAATTGGTGACGAACGATACTGAACCGGGCGATCGCGGAATAAGCTCCCGCCCAAGCATCCCAGTCGTGCCTGCGATGCCCGCGTGTCGAGAACCCCGCCTTGACCTACCTGAGGGAGCACCATTGCGCAGAGCCGTGATCGCGTTCACGGCCTTTCTGGGTGGACTCATCTTCCTGCTCGCCGGCGCCGCCCACGCGGCGGCGCCCGACCAGGGCCTGAGAGGGACACTCAAACTCCAAGGCCAGCCAGTGAACGGCGTGAAAATCGTCGTGACCACCGAGGATGGAAACCCCGTCAAGGAGGTCACAAGTGACGCCCAGGGCGCATGGGAGGTCCCGGTCGACAAACCGGGAAAGTACAAGGTCACCCTTGATGTCAAGACGCTTCCGCAAAACGCCGACGTCCGCGGGGGCAGCAACGTCAGAACGCCGACGGTGTTCGCGGGCAACATGTCCACCGTGCTGTTCGCCCTGCAGCCCAAGGGGGCCGCGGGGCAGCCTCAGGATCAAGGCGCCGAAGAGAGTCCGTTCTGGGACCAGGCGGCCCAGCTCACCTTCGAGGGCCTGAATCTCGGCCTGATCATCGCACTCGCCGCGCTCGGCCTCTCCCTCATCTACGGCACCACCGGGCTCACCAACTTCGCCCATGGCGAGCTCGTCACGCTCGGCGCCATCCTCGCCTACGCCTTCAACGTCGGCATCGGGCTGCACCTCATCCCCGCCGCCGTGATCGCGGTCGTCCTGGCCGGCGGGCTCGGCTACGCGCAGGACCGCTTCTTCTGGGGGCAGCTCCGCAGGCGCGGCACGGGCACCATCGCCATGATGATCATCTCGATCGGCGTCGCGCTCTTCCTGAGGTACGTCTTCCTCATCCTGTTCGGCGGCCAGAACGAGGCCTACGCGCAGTACACCGCACAGCCGGGCATCCAGATCGGCCCCATCTCCGCCGCCCCCAAGAACTTCGTCGCGATGGGCATCGAGCTCGCCGTCCTGATCATCGTCGGTGTCGCGCTGCTGCGCACCCGCACCGGCAAGGCCGCCCGCGCCGTCGCCGACAACCCCGCGCTCGCGGCCTCGTCCGGCATCAACGTCGACCGGGTCATCAGGATCATCTGGACCACCGGGGGCGCCGTCGCCGCACTGGCCGGGATCATGCTGGGGCTGTCGCAGAACCTCAAGTACACGATGGGCCAGGACATCCTGCTGCTCATCTTCGCCGGAGTCACGCTCGGCGGCCTCGGCACCGCGTTCGGCGCGCTCGTCGGCTCGCTCGTCGTCGGCCTGTTCATCCAGGTCTCCACGCTCTGGGTGCCGCCGGAGCTCAAGAGCGTCGGCGCGCTCGCCGTACTCATCATCGTGCTCCTCATCCGGCCGCAGGGCATCCTCGGCCGCCGCGAGCGGATCGGCTGACCGGGGAGGCTCACATGGACTGGCTCACGATCTTCACCACCACCGTCAAGGCCGCGATCGGCGTCGAGACGGTGCTCTACGGACTCGCCGCCATCGGCATCAACATCCACTTCGGATACACCGGCCTGCTCAACTTCGGCCAGGCGGCCTTCATGGGCGTCGCGGGATACGGCCTCGCCGTCACGGTCACCGTGATCGGCCTGCCGTTCTGGATCGGCATCGGCGTCGGCATCCTCGCCGCCGTGCTGCTCGCCCTGCTGCTCGGCGCCCCGACCCTCCGGTTGCGCGCCGACTACCTGGCCATCGTCACGATCGCCGCCGCCGAGATCGTCCGGCTCGTCTTCCGCTCCGTGGCGTTCAAGAACGTCTTCGGCGGCTCCGACGGCCAGCGCGGCTTCTCCGACGGCTTCTACGCGCTCAACCCCTTCCCCGACGGGGAGTACGGCATCGGCCCGATCACCTTCAACCACCGGCTGCTGTGGGTGCTGCTGGTCGGCTGGATCCTGGTCGGCATCTCCTGCGGCGTCGTCTACATGCTGATGAAGAGCCCGTGGGGGCGGGTGCTCAAGGCCATCCGCGAGGACGAGGACGCCGTGCGCAGCCTCGGCAAGAACGTCTTCTCGTACAAGATGCAGTCGCTGATCCTCGGCGGCGTCATCGGCTGTCTCGGCGGCTTCGTCTACGGGCTGGCCTTCGCCTCGGTGCAGCCCGACATCTTCGGCACGGAGACCACCTTCTTCGCCTACACGATCGTCATCCTCGGCGGCGCCGCCCGGGTGCTGGGTCCGGTCATCGGCTCGATGATCTTCTGGGTGCTGCTGGTGCTGGTCAACGGCGTCCTCAGCGAGGCGGTCCAGGCGGGATACATCCCGTTCATGACGTCCATCCAGGTTGGTCCCGTTCGTTACATCCTGGTGGGTCTCGGCCTGATCCTGTTGCTCGTCTTCCGGCCACAGGGCATCTTCGGTGACAAGAGGGAGATAGCAATCGATGCGCGCTGAAACCACCACCAGCGAGCGGAAGGCGGCGGCGCTGGCCGCCTTCAAGGAGCTCGAACGCGAACCTGGCGTCCCCAAGCCCGACCCGATCCTGGTCGTCGACAACGTGGTACGCCGCTTCGGCGGCCTCACCGCCGTCGAGGTGCAGCACGTCGAGATCCAGCGCGGTTCCATCACCGCGCTGATCGGGCCCAACGGCGCCGGCAAGACCACCTTCTTCAACCAGCTCACCGGCTTCGACACCGCCGACTCCGGCCAGTGGACCTTCAACGGGCGCAGCATGAGCGGTGTCCCGCCGCACAAGGTCGCCAGGCTCGGCATGGTCCGCACGTTCCAGCTCACCAAGGCGCTGTCACGCCTGTCGGTGATGGAGAACATGCGCCTGGGCGCCCAGCAGCAGAAGGGCGAGAGCTTCTGGCGCGCGCTCGTCCCGGCCCTGTGGCGCGAGCAGGAGGACGCCATCAGCGAGCGCGCCGAGGAGTTGCTGGTCCGCTTCAAGCTCGACGCCAAGCGCGACGACTTCGCCGGGTCTCTCTCCGGAGGCCAGCGCAAGCTGCTGGAGATGGCCCGCGCGCTGATGGTCCAGCCCGAGCTGGTCATGCTGGACGAGCCCATGGCGGGCGTCAACCCGGCGCTCACCCAGTCGCTGCTCGGCCACGTCAAGGACCTGCGCGAGCAGGGCATGACCGTGCTGTTCGTCGAGCACGACATGGACATGGTCCGCGACATCAGCGACTGGGTCATCGTCATGGCCCAGGGCGCCGTCATCGCCGAAGGGCCACCCGACACGATCATGTCCGACCCGCGCGTCATCGACGCCTACCTGGGCGCCCACCACGACGCCCCGCTGTCTGACAGCGAGCTCGAAGCCCAGCTCCACGAGGCCGAGGCGGCGCTCGAGGCCGAGATCGAGGAGGAGACGCAGAAGTGAACGCCGTCCCCGAATCCGCCCCCGAATCCGCCCCCGAGACCGTCACTGAGGCTGTCACTGAGACCGTCACTGAGTCGAAGGCGGCGGTCACCGACCGCAGCGCGCACCTCGAAGGCGCCCAGCAGGCCGTGCTGCGGTGCGACGAGCTGATCGCCGGGTACCTGCCCGGCGTCAACATCCTCAACGGCTCCGACCTCTACGTCCGCGAGGGCGAGCTGATCGGCATCATCGGCCCCAACGGCGCGGGCAAGTCCACGCTGCTCAAGGCCATGTTCGGGCTCGTCAACATCCGCAGCGGCACGGTGACGCTCAAGGGCGAGAACATCACCAACATGAAGGCGCACGCGCTGGTCTCGCGCGGCGTCGGCTACGTCCCGCAGACCAACAACGTCTTCCCCAGCCTCACCATCGAGGAGAACCTGGAGATGGGCGCCTTCCAGGTGCCCGGCAAGTTCAAGGAGCGCTTCGAGTTCGTCGCCGAGCTGTTCCCCGCGCTCAAGGAGCGGCGCAAGCAGCGTGCCGGTTCCCTGTCGGGCGGTGAGCGGCAGATGGTGGCGATGGCCAGGGCGCTGATGACCGAGCCGTCGGTGCTGCTGCTGGACGAGCCGTCAGCGGGCCTGTCGCCCAAGCTGCAGGACCTGGTGTTCATCCAGGCCCAGCAGATCAACAAGGCGGGCGTCACCGTGATCATGGTGGAGCAGAACGCCAGGCGCTGTCTGCAGATCTGCCACCGTGGCTACGTCCTCGACCAGGGCCGTAACGCCTACACGGGCACCGGCCGCCAGCTCGCCAACGACCCCAAGGTCATCGAGCTGTACCTGGGCACGCTCGCCAAGGCGTGATATTTAGCGATTTCGAGACGGAGAAGGGGCTCCCCGCGGGCCCCTTCTCCGCTCTTTAATGGGCAATGTGCGACGTTTAGCGGCGTTAGCCATCATCTTGCCCATCCTCGTCGGCTGCCAGGACACGGCGGCCTCGGCCGCGAGGTACAGCACGGGCGGCGATCCCACCGACGATCCCTGCGCCCGCGTCGTCTCCGCCATCGGTTACGCCAACCTGATGCTCAAGCCGAGGGGCCAGGAGGACAGCCAGTACTTCGAGGACGCCGTGCTCGGCAGGCTAGCCGAGCTGCGCGGCATCACTCTCCAGTTCGGCGACCGGCTGCCCGACTCCCTCGCACCGGCCGTGCAGACCGTCAAGACCACCACCGCGGGCCTGTCCAAGGCCGACATCCCGCACGACCGGCAGGTGACCCTGCTCAAGGAGTACCGGGTCGCGGCCGACCAGATCGTCGCGGGCTGCGACTAGCTCCTGACCCGCCTCAGACGCGGTCGGCGGCGATGAGCAGGTACTGGAAGCTGCCGTTGTTGTAGGCGTCGAGGAAGGGCTGCTCGATGCCGGTCGCGAGAGAGGTCCTGGCCCGCAGCTCCCAGTAGGGGATGGTGGCGGCCGTGAGGTCCACCACGCTGATGGGGACGAGGCGGTTGGCGGCCATCTCCCTGAAATAGGTGCTGCGCGGGTGGATGTCGCAGATGTAGTGGGCGTTGATCTGGCTGATGGCCCTGGACGGCAGGCCGTAGGCGTCGTTGTAGCAGCCGGTGATGCACACGTACCGGCCGCCGCGGCGCAGCAGCCGGGCGTGTTCGGCGAACAGGAGGCCGAGTTCGACGTACATCGTGCTCTCGTTGTTCCAGATCGCCTGGAAGGCGCCTGTCTCGAAGCCGGTGTCGAGCATGTTACGGAAGTGGAAGCGGACCTTGTCGTCCACGCCGCGGAGCCTGGCCTGGTCGTTGGCGAAGGCGACCTGCGACTCGGAGATGGACACGCCGTCCACGTGACAGCCGAACCGCAGGTTGGCGACGATGCTGGAGCCGCCGCGGCCCGATCCGGCGTCCATGATCCGCTGCTCGGGCTTCAGGGGGCCGAGCTGGCTCAACAGGACGTCGGTCTGCGCGGACTCCAGCCGGTGCAGCTCCCTGGTGACGCGCTCCTCACGGGTGCCCTCGGGGCCCTCCAGGACCGACCAGTCGACCTCGCCGATGCCGTAGTGGTGGTGGTAGATGCCGTCGACCTCGCCCAGCCGCAGGTTGACCGGGTTCTTCTCGGCGTTCCAGTAGTCGGCGACAGAGCGCTGGTAGAGGCTGCTGAGGACGGGAGAGTCTTGGATGGCGGTCACCTATGACATTCCTTTCCTTGGGGGCATGGGCTCGGGTCCATCGGCCGGCGTCACGACTGGTAGCGGCTGGAGCTGCCGTGCCATTCAAGGCATCCGGCCATCCATCCCTGCGCTCCGCGCAGGAACCGCTTCAGCTCCGTGGACGGGATCGTGGCGAGGTTTCGCTGGCTGGTTTCGAAACCCCTGACGAAGTCGTTGTGGAGGGAGACGGCCCGTTCGGTCGCCTCGCGGGTGGAGCAGTTCTCTTCGGCGGCGATGAGCAGGACCAGGTTCGAGTCGGGAAGCTCGTCGGCTGCCTCCCTGGCCACGGAGTGGAGGTCGTTGACGATCACACTGGCGGTGCCCGCCTGCATGAGGGCGGTGTGGAAGCGCCTGTCGTAGAAGAGGTTGGCGGGCAGCTCGTAGCCGCCGACGATGTCGATGAGCGTCATGGAGGTGTAGAAGCTGTCGTGCTGGCGGGCCGCGAGGTAACGCCACACGGGCGGCAGCGTCTCCAGGTACCGCCAGGCGGCGTAGGCGGTCCAGCTCACGTACATCTGGAAGGTGGTGTTGCAGGCCCGCATGACCTGTGAGGGGGTGGCGTGGCGGGTCAGGTGGCTGGTGGCCGATCTCAGCGAGACGAGGACGGGGTCGGCCCGGATCACGTCCTCGAGCTGGCGGGTGTAGTCGCCCGCGGGCGGGGGCGGGTCCATGGCCGACATCACCAGGGCGAGCCGTGGGGGAAGCTCGGTCGGGGTCGCGCCGAGCGCGCTCTCGTCGGCGTAGTAGTCGTCGGCCGCCCACCAGGCGGCGTTCATCTGGGCCGCCACCAGCAGCATGTCCGGGTCGTCGCTGTCGGGATGGGTGAGCATGGCCAGCCGCCCGTACCCGGTGTCGCGGAACTCCTCCATCCGGCCGTCGTGGATCCCGACCCGCTCCGCCCACACCGCCAGCCGCCGGTCGACCTCGTCGGCGAGGCCCTCGTCGACCCGTACGGTGTCAGGGCAGTAGAGCGGCGGGTACGACCCGTCACCCCAGTCCCGCTCCCGGTAGACCAGCGGGGCGAGGCCGTACCTGCGTTCGGCCGCTGGGGCCGCCGTCAGCGAGAATCCCCCGGTCAGGGCGCCGAGTTCACCGGGGACGTGCCCGTCGTCCTCGTCGAGCCCGGGCACGGGCGGCTGGTCCGCGGCCGGGAAGCGGAGCCCGGAGGTTCCCAGGCCCGTCGGCCCTCCCGGCAGCCACCTCGCGCCGCCGGGCGGCGGCGGGTCGGGAATACGTGGTCGTGCGGTCTCATCCGCGGTGAATTCCGGCATGACGCCCCTCTTCCTGGGTTGATCGGTCAGGAGCGAGGTGCCGCGATGTCGACGTTCTCGAGGATCCCGATCGCATCGGGGACCAGGATCGCGGCCGAATAATAGGCGCTGACCAGGTAGGACATCACGGCCTGGCTGTTGATGCCCATGAACCGCACGTTCAGGCCGGGTTCGTGCTCATCGGGAATGCCCGTCTGGTAGAGGCCGACGACCCCCTGGTCGTCCTCCCCCGTGCGAAGGGCGAGGATCGAGCTGGTCTGCCCCTCCGTGATCGGGATCTTGCCGCACGGGAAGATCGGGATTCCACGCCAGGCCGGGATCTCGTGGCCGTTGACGTCGGCGCTGCCCACGGTCAGCCCACGCTTGTTGCATTCGCTGAAGAACGCGGCGATCGTCCGCGGGTGGGCGAGCAGCAGGCGGGTCTTGCGGCGCATGCTGATCAGGTTGTCGAGGTCGTCGGGGGTCGGAGGGCCCGACCAGGAGTTGATCCGCTGGCCGTAGTCGGCGTTGTGCAACAGCCCGAACTCGCGGTTGTTGAGCAGCTCCCACTCCTCGCGCTCGCGGATCTCGTGGATCGTCAGGCGCAGCTGCTGCTCGAACTGGTTCATCGGGTCGTTGTAGAGGTCGGCCACCCGGGTGTGGATCCGCAGGACGGTCTGCGTGACACTCAGGCCGTATTCGCGGGGCCGGAGGTCGTAGTCGACGAACGTGCCGTCGATGGACGGCTCGCCCACGTGGCCGGAGGCGATGTCGATCGCCGCCTCGCCGCGCCTGTTGACCGGCTTGCGTGTGCCCTCCAGGTACCGCTCGATGTGCTCCTGCAGGGCCGGGGAGCCGCTGAGCAGCCGCTGGAACTCCCGCCACGGCGAGACCATGAGGGTTCCGGCGGTGGCCGCCCTGACGGTGCACGACCAGCGCGGGTCGTCGCGGCCCAGGGCCTCGTCGCCGAACCCGTCTCCGTCGGAGATGACGCCCAGGACCTCCGTGGTTCCGTACTTGCCGGTCGACAGCCGGTCGAGCCGGCCGTGCGCGATCACATAGGTCTCGCTCACCGGGGTGCCGGCCGCGACGATGACCTCCCCCGCGTGGAACTCCCGTGGCGTGAACGTCGCGGCGATCGCTCTCAGCATGGCGACGTCGTCGAAGCCGCGCAGCGCGGGAAGTTCCGCGAGCGTCTCCGGGATGATCCACACGTCATCGGCCCCGCTCTGCGCCACGCTCACCCGGCCGCGTCCGACCCGGTGGGTCAGCCTGCGGTTGACCCGGTAGGTTCCGCCGCGCACGTCGACCCAGGGCAGCATGCGCAGCAGCCAGCGGGAGGAGATGGCCTGCATCTGCGGAGGGGTCTTGGTGGTGGTGGCCAGGTTGCGCGCGGCCCTGGTGTCGAGGCTCGACAGCTGCTCCGTGCCGGGCTCCGTTTGCTCAGTGGACATGTTTCCTCGCACTCGCTGATCGTGGATGGGGAATCCGTCAGTTCAGATGAGTGAAGCTCCGCTCGGCGGCCGATTCCGGGCGGGGGTCTGCGTGATATGCCCATATACCTTTGTCAGCGCGGGTGATTCCTCTTCGGCGCCCGCGCCACGATGACTAACTTGCGCGATCTGGTCACTAGAATCAGCGCATTCCCGTTCTTGTCCGCACGTGCAGCTCTGATCGCGGCGTCTTCGATGCTAAAGGGCGTCACGCGAGCACGCAATGGGCTGGTGACCCCGCGTGACGATGCTTTATGTCTAGTAAGACCCATTGCGCAGCGATATAGGCCGAGCCGGTTTATTGGGCGTAGATTCAGTGCGTTTTGACGAAAGGGCGGCTTCGGCCCAGGCGCCGGCGAGGACCAGCACGGCACGGCCGACGAAGAGCAGTGCGCCGGAAGGAGGCGGCGTCATCCGGCTCCGAGGCCGACGAGCCGGGCGCATCTTTTCAGGACGACCCCGATGACGCGACCGGCCCGCTCTCGGCAATTGACTGTTTCCCGAAGGGGCGGCTCGTCCATTCAGGCGCCGCCTTCAAAGAATGTGAATTCTCGTCATTTCCGGGAATCCATGGGCCGGGCATACGAAAGGGCCCGGTCGCGACCGGGCCCTTTCAGGAGTTTTGTCAGCCGTTGATGTCGCCGGTGCGGTACTCCAGCGCCTTCGTGGCGTACTTGTTGTTGTCGCCGTACTGGTAGATGCCGATGGTGGCGACCGCCGGGTCACCGGCCTCGTTGAACTCGACCGGACCGCTCACGCCGTCGTAGTCGATGTCCTTGCCCGCCTTCAGCAGGTCGGCGCAGGTCTTGAAGTCCTTGCACTTCTCGCCGCCCTTGCTGACATCGGCGAGCTTGGCCGCGATGTCGGTGCCCGCATCGCTCTTGGCGGCCTCGGCGGCCAGCGCGACCAGGTTCGTCGCGTCGTAGGACTCCGGCGCGTAGCTGAAGTCCTCCAGCTTGGGGTTGATGGCCTTGAGCTTGCTCTGGAACTCCTCCGGAGCCGCGGCGCCGGGAATGGTGCCCTTGACGCCCTTCAGCGTGCCCTTGGGCATCTTGATGTAGTTGGTGTTGGACGTGTTGCCGTCGACCATGTACCACTTGTGCTTGTCAGCCGGCAGGCCCTGCTTGACCAGCTCCTGGATGACCTTGGCGGTCTCCTCGAAGCCGATCAGCACGATGCCCTTCGGGTTCTTCGCCTTGATCTTGGCGACGTCCGCGGAGAAGTCGGCCGCCTTCGGGTCGTAGTCGACGCGCTCCACCACCTGCGCGCCGCCCGCCTCGGCGGTCTTCTGGACCTGGTCGGCCAGGCCGGTGCCGTAGGAGTCCTGCATCGCCAGGATGCCGACCGTGTCGTTGCCGTCGGCCACCACCAGGTCACCCAGCACCCGGCCCTGCAGCTTGTCGGGTGGCGAGGTGCGGAAGTACAGGCCGTGGTCGTTGATCGTGGTGAACTTGTCGGACGTGTTCGCCGGCGAGAACTGCACCACCCCGGCACCGGTGATCTTGTCGATCACCGACTCCGACACCGACGATGAGGCCGCGCCGATGATCACGTCGGCCTTCTGTGTCAGCAGCTTGTCCACCGACTGCGAGGCGATGTTGGTCGTGGTGTCACCCGAGTCGGTGTCGTACTTGGTGATAGGCTTGCCCAGCACGCCCCCGGCCTCGTTGATCTCCTTGACCGCCAGGTCGACACCGGCGATCTCGGGCGGGCCGAGGAAGGCGAGCGAGCCCGTCTGCGGCAGCAGCGTACCGATGGTCAGCGTGCCATCGCCCTTCGCCGCAGGGGCCGCCGAGGACGGAGCAGCAGCCGACTGGCTCGGTTGGGCGGCGGTGTTGTTGCCACCACCGCAGGCTGTCAGAGCCAGGCTGGCGGCAGCCGCGACAGCCAGTGCCCGTCCCACGGGAGCAATGCGGACCATGAAGTGTCTCCTTCATCTCCAGGCCGGGATCCGGTCAGCACCGCCGACGTTCCCGAGCGAATGACGGAAACGTACAAAACCGTCGAGCGCTACAACCAGATGCACTGGGGAACTGTCGGCACTTGGATGCGGAGTCGTAATCAGTCCTCAACTTAGAGAGCTGTGCGACCATGCCTAATGTGCTTCGAGTGAAGCGCTTTACCGCTCTCCTTCTCGCCGCCGCCCTCGTGGCCTCGTGCAGCTCCCCGCGGCCCGCCGGCGGGCCTGCGGCGGAGCCCACCTCCGCGCCTCCTGCCGGCGTGTCGGTCTCGTTGGCGCAATGGCGCTCCGACGAGCCGGTACACGTCCTGGAGATCGCCGTCACCAACAGCTCGGACACACCGGTATATTTCTCCGACGTCCAGCTCGTCACGGCTTCTTTCAAAACCTTGCCGCCGCAAAGAGCCGACGCCCTGCTGCGCCGCACGCCCCGGACCGATCTCCGTATTCCGTACGGCGAAGCCAACTGCTCCGCCAAGGGGCTGCCGGAGCTGAGCCCTGCCACCGTTGTGGCCCATATCCGCACAGGTACGGAGCAACTACGCAGGGTCCTCTTCCCCGTGCCGCACCCCGACCCGCTCCTCACCAGGCTGCTGCGCGACGAGTGCTCGGCCTTCCTCGTCAAACAGGCCGCGGACATCGAGTTCGGCCCCACCTGGACCGAACAGGACAAGGCCATGCGAGGCAGCCTCGTCCTGACCCGCAAGGGCGAGGGCACGGTCGCCGTGCAGGACGTGGGCGGCACCACCCACTACATCGTCACCCCGGCGGCGAGGAAGCGTCCCCTGGCCGTGCTGGAGGCGGGAGCGCAACAGGTCGAGCTGCCCGTCGCGCTCACTCCCGGCCGCTGCGACCCGCACGCGTTCGCCGAGGCCAAGAAGGCGTTCCAGTTCCCGGTGCGGGCCACACTCGACGGCGGCGAGGAACGCGTCGTCATCGTCGTGCCGCCCAAGCCGCTACAGGAGCGCCTGACCGCCTACGCGCTCAGGACGTGCGGCCTGGGCGGCTGAACCGCAGCCGCCCAGGTCGAACCTCAGCCGTCGATCTTGCCGGTGCGGTACTCCAGCGCCTTCGTGGCGTCGTAGGTGTTCTCCGCGCCGTACTGGTAGACGCCGATCGTCGCCTCCGCCGGGTCACCGGCGTCGTTGAACTCGATCGGGCCGCTCACACCGTCGTAGTCGATGTCCTTGCCCGCCTTCAGCAGGTCGGCGCAGGTCTTGAAGTCCTTGCACTTCTCGCCGCCCTTGCTGACCTCGGGCAGCTTGGCCGCGATCGCCTTGCCGCTGTCGTCCTTGGCCGCCTCGGCGGCCAGCGCGATCAGGATCGCCGCGTCGTACGACTCCGCCGCGTAGGTGTAGTTGGTCAGCTTGGGGTCGTTCGCCAGGAGCTTCTTCCTGAACTCCTCGGGCGCCGCCGCGCCGGGGATGGTCCCCTTGACGCCCTTCAGCGTGTTTTTGGGCATCTTCAGGTAGTTGCTGTTCGACATGTTGCCGTCGACCATGTACCACTTGACCTTGTCGGCCGTGAGGCTCTGCTTCACCAGCTCCTGCACGACCTTGGCGCCCTCCTCGAAGCCGATCAGCACGATCGCCTTCGGGTTCTTCGCCTTGATCTTGGCGACGTCCGCCGAGAAGTCGGCCGCCTTCGGGTCGTAGTCGACCCGCTCGACGACCTCCGCGCCCGCGCCCTGCGCGGTCTTGGTGACCTGGTCGGCCAGGCCGGACCCGTAGGAGTCCTGCATCGCCAGGATGCCGATCGTGTCGCTGCCGTCGGCGGCGATCAGGTCTCCCAGCACGCGGCCCTGCAGCTTGTCCGGCGGCGCCGTGCGGAAGTACAGGCCGTTGTCGTTGATCGTGGTGAACTTGTCGGACGTGTTCGCCGGCGAGAACTGCACCACCCCGGCACCGGTGATCTTGTCGATCACCGACTCCGACACCGACGACGAGGCCGCGCCGATGATCGCGTCCGCCTTCTGCGCCAGCAGCTTGTCCACCGACTGGGAGGCCAGGTTCGTGGTGGTGTCACCCGAGTCGGTGTGGATCTTCGTGACCTGCTTGCCGAGCACGCCACCCGCGTCGTTGATCTCCTTGATGGCCTGGTCGACACCGGCGAACTCGGGCGGGCCGAGGAAGGCCAGCGAACCCGTCTGCGGGAGCAGCGTGCCGATGGTCAGCGTGCCGTCGCCCTTGGCGGCGGCCGCGGGAGCCGACGAGGCCGGGGCGGCGGACTCGCTCGCCTTCGCGGCCGTGCCCGCGTCACCGCCTCCGCCACAGGCCGTCAGGGCCAGGCTCGCCGCAGCCGCGACGGCCAGGGCTCGCCCTGCTGGAGCAATGCGGATCATAGATACTCCCCCTATTCCAACGAGGAGACGATCTCCCTCGCTGCATTAGCCGAGCTCAGCATGCCCGTCCAAGAAGGGGAGGTGGTGATCTTACGCGGCTTTTATACTGATTTGTAATGTCCCTATCACGTTCCGTCACGGAATGCGTCAGAAGAGTTACGGACCGGCAGTCCCGGCAACGGTCCCGATCCGCGACCGCGCGGACCGGGACCCAGAAGAGTCACCCGGAGATGTCGCCCCTGCGGTACTCCAGCGCCTTGGCGGCGTCGTACTTGTTGTCGGCGCCGTACTGGTAGACGCCGATCGTCGCCACGGACGGGTCACCCACGTCGTTGAAGTCCACCGGGCCGCTCACCCCCTCGTAGTCGACGTCCTTGCCCGCCTTCAGCAGGTCGGCGCAGGCCTTGAAGCCCTGGCACTTCTCGCCGCCCTTGCTCACGTCCTCCAGCTTCGCCGCGATCGCCTTGCCGCTGTCGTCCTTGGCCGCCTGCGCCGCCAGCGCGATCAGGATCGCCGCGTCGTACGACTCCGCCGCGTAGGTGTAGTTGGTGAGCTTCGGATCGACCGACAGCAGCCGCTTCTGGAACGCCGCCGGGGCCGCCGCTCCGGGAATCGTGCCCTTGACGCCCTTCAGCGTCCCCATGGGCGACTTCAGGTAGTTGGTGTTCGACATGTTGCCGTCGACCATGTACCACTTGTGCTTGTCGGCCGTCAGCCCCTGCTTGACCAGTTCCTGCACGACCTTCGCCGTCTCCTCGAAACCGATCAGCATGATCGCCTTCGGGTTCTTCGCCTTGATCTTGGCGACGTCCGCCGAGAAGTCCGCCGCCTTCGGGTCGTAGTCGACCCGCTCCACCACCTGCGCGCCGCCCGCCTCGGCGGTCTGCGTCACCTGGTCGGCCAGGCCGGACCCGTAGGAGTCCTGCATCGCCAGGATGCCGATCGTGTCGTTCCCGTCTGCCACCGCCAGATCGCCCAGGACCCGCCCCTGCAGCTTGTCCGGCGGCGCCGTGCGGAAGTACAGGCCGTCGTCCTTGATCGTGGTGAACTCGTCGGACGTGTTCGCCGGCGAGAACTGCACCACCCCCGCGCCCGTGACCTTGTCGATGATCGATTTCGAGACCGACGAGGACGCCGCGCCGATGATCGCGTCCGCCTTCTGCGCCAGCAACTTGTCGACCGACTGCGAGGCGATGTTCGTCGTCGTGTCACCGGAGTCGGTGTCGATCTTGACGACCGGCTTGCCCAGGACCCCGCCGGCCTCGTTGATCTCCTTGACCGCCAGGTCGACCCCGGCGAACTCCGGCGGGCCGAGGTAGGCCAGTGTCCCCGTCTGAGGCAGGGTCGTCCCGATCGTGAGCGTGCCGTCACCCTTGGCGGCCTGCCCGGAAGGCTGCGACTGCGCGGTACTCGGCACGGCGGTCGTGCCGCCGCCGCTCGAACAGGCCGCCGCGGCGAGGCTCGCCGCGGCGGCGACGGCCAGCGCACGGGAAATACGGGTCATCGAAGCGTCTCCGTTCGCGTTCGCAGGAGCGGACCCTCCGTCCGCCCATCAGCATGCGCCGGGACGCCTCAGCCGGAAGGAGCCGAAGCCGCTTGGATGCTCACTCGTGACCGCGCCACAACCCGCAACGCCAAATCACCTGATATAGAAACTTTTTACGATCGCTCGGCCGAGTCGTCTATAACGATCTGGGCAACCTCGCGCATGCTCAACCGGCGGTCCATCGACGCCTTCTGGATCCAGCGGAACGCCTGCGGCTCGCTCCAGCCGTGCGCGGCCATCAACTGCCCCTTGGCCCGCTCGACCAGCTTCCTCGTCTCCAGCCGCTCCGACAGGTTCGACACCTCGCCGGCCAGCGCCACCATCTCCTCGTGCCGGCTGACCGCCATCTCGATCGCGGGCACCAGGTCGGCCTTCGTGAACGGCTTGACCAGGTAGGCCATCGCGCCGGCGTCCCTGGCACGCTCGACCAGGTCGCGCTGGGAGAACGCGGTCAGGATCAGGCACGGCGCGATGCGCTCGGCCACGATCCGCTCGGCCGCCGAGATGCCGTCGAGCACAGGCATCTTGACGTCCAGGATGACCAGGTCGGGCCGCAGATCGGTGGCCAGCTGGATCGCCCGCTCGCCGTCACCGGCCTCACCCACGACGACGTAGCCGTCCTCCTCAAGCATCTCCTTGAGGTCGAGGCGGATCAGTGCCTCGTCTTCCGCGATCACCACTCGCCGCTGCGTACTCACGAGCAGAAGAGTACCGATGTCCGGTAGATTAGATCCACGCCGGTGCCGGTAGCAGGAGTTGGGCTACCCTTGGGCGTGCACAAAGAATTCGGATACGTCCGGATTCCTGCCTCGGTATCCCAATAGGCAGAGGAAGCGGATTCAAAACCCGCTCAGTGTGGGTTCGAGTCCCACCCGGGGCACTTCACTACCGCTCGGTCTGAGATCGAGCGGTACTCATTTCTGTCGTACCGGCCTGCGAAGCTGCCCGCCATGTACGATCCCGCGGTGCGGCACCGGGCACTGCGCCTGGCGTTCGGGGGCAGCCGACGGCTCCGCGATGACCGGGGTCTGCGCTCTGAAGCCCAACGAGATCTCGGTCGCGCGCCGGGAGGCGGTCGAGCGGCTGGACGAGTTCGTCGGGCCGAACTACTGACCCGCCGCCACCGCACGGGGGCGCCGAAGCGGCACCCCCGCAGCGCCTCGGTGGATGCTCAGCCGGATGTGGGCGTCCAGCTGGGTGAGCGGCCGAGGAGGGCGACGACGCGGTCCAGGGCCGGGGCGTCGTCTTCGATGGCGAGGCCGGGGCGGAAGGCTCTGCCCTCGCCCCGGGCCTCCGGAGTGTCGGGAACCTGGGCGGCGAGCGGCAGCGCGGCCTCCGCCAGAGCCGGCGGCACGTTGGGGGCGACGCCGAGCGCCTTGGCGAGGTCCCAGCCGTGGACCACGCAGTCGATGAAGTGGAAGCCGATCGCCAGCTCCGCGGGGAACGGCCCGCCGTCGCGGATCTCGGGGAGCCAGAAGCGCCGTTCCAGGACGCCGTCCTCGGCGAAGGCGGTGAGCACGGCCTCGGCCGACTCCGTGTGTTCGCCGCGCGGGTCGTCGCCGAGCGGTCGGGGTTGCCAGGCGGCGAGGTCGGAGGGCCGGCCGGTGGCGGCGTGGGCGAAGCCGTGGTTCTGCACGATCTGGTGTTCCAGCAGGTCGCGGACCGTCCAGCCCGCGCAGGGGGTGGGGCGGTGGAGATCGTCGGGCTTGATGGTGTTGACGAGGTCGATGGTGGCCTGAACGGATCGCCGGTTGAGCTGGATGATGTCTACCAAGGCACGGTCCCGTCGTCGTCGAGGAAGACACCCGTGGGCCCGTCGGGGCCGAGGGTGGCCAGTTTGATGATGATCGCCGCTCCGTCGGCCGCGGTGCGACTGAGGTGACCGCCGAGGTGTTTCGTGAAATCTGTGTCGCATGGGCCGGGAGTGGCGGCATTAACCAGGATGCCTTGTTCGCGGAGTTCTTTGGCGTACTGGATGGTGAGCGCGTTGAGGGCGCTCTTGGACGTCGGGTACGCGGCCGCGGGCGGGAGTTTCGACAGGTAGTGTCCGGGGTCACTGTGGCGGGTGATGGAGCCGACGGCGCTGGAGACGTTGACGATGCGGGCCGAGGGCGAGCGTCTGAGCAGCGGGAGCATGGCGTTGGTGACGGCGAGGACGCCGATGACGTTGGTTTCCAGCACCTGGCGCACCTGCTCGGCGGGGGTGGTGCTAGGGGGCTGGCCGGGGACGTGTCCGGAGATTCCGGCGTTGTTGACGAGCACGTCGAGGCGGCCGTGCTCGGCGTCGATCCGGCGGGCGGCGGCGTCGATGGTGGCGGGGTCGGTGACGTCCAGGGCGATCGGGTTCACGTCGTGGCCGGCCGCGCAGCCTGGTGGCGGCGTCCTCGCCGTTGCGCGGGTCGCGGGAGCCGAGCAGGACGGTCGCGCCGCGTGCGGCGAGCTGGGCGGCGACTTCGTAGCCGATGCCCTTGTTCGCGCCGGTCACCAGGGCGATGGTGGTGGGTGTCATGGTCGAAGCACACCAGTGCGGGGCGCCGGCGGGCCAACACCGGCTGGGTCACGGCCAATACCCTGAGGGTATGGAGACGCGGGAACTGTCCTACTTCGTCGCGGTGGCCGAGGAGCTGCACTTCGGACGGGCGGCCCGGCGGCTGGGGATCGCGCAGCCGCCGCTGTCGAGGGCGATCCAGAAGCTGGAGCGGCGCCTGGGGGTGCGGCTGTTCGACCGCTCGGCGCGCGGGGTGGCGCTCACGGCGGCGGGCGAGGTCCTGGTCAGGGAGGCCGGGAAGGCGCTGGACGCGGTGGCGGCGGCGGAGCGCAGGACCCGGCGCGCGGGGGCGAGCGGTCCGCGGCTGGTGGTGGCGATGAAGCCGGGCGGCGACGGCGGGCTGCTGCCGGACATCCTGGCCGCCTACCGGGAGCGTGCGGACGCGGTCGAGGTGGAGGTGGTGCTGTGCGGGGTGGGCGAGCGGGCCGGGCTGCTGCGTGACGGCACGGCCGACGTGGCGTTCCTGCACACGCCGTACGAGGATCTGACGGGTTTCGACAGCGAGCCGCTGCTGGTGGAGGGGGCCGTGGCGGTCCTGCCCGCCCGGCACAGGCTGGCGGGCAGGCCGTTCGTCCACCTGGCGGACCTGGACGGCGAGGCCATGCCCCGCTGGAAGGGCCGGGACGGCGCGCTGGTGGGCGACTCCGGGCGGCTCATGCAGCTGATCGCGCTGGGCGAGCTGGTGGCCGTGGTGCCGGAGTCGGTGCGTGAACAGCTTCGCCGGGATCTGGTGTCGGTGCCGGTGCTGGACGCGGAGCCGACCACGGTGGTGCTGGCCTGGCCGGAGCATACCCGGTCGCGGGCCCTGGCGGCCTTCGTCCGCACGGCCGCCACCGTCGCCGCGGCGGAGTAGGTCGCCCACTCCCCCTGGCCGACCGGCGCGCCTCTCGCTCCGGCAAAGAATCCGCCCGCACATCACCTATGAGGGCATTTGTCGGTAACCGGTCTGGAGTAGCCGCCTCCGCGGTCGGTGATGTAACCGGTGAGACACATGATGGAGGTGGGCCCGATGCCGTTGAGCGTCGAAGATCGTGAAGCGTTCCTGGCCGACTCGCACATCGCGGCGATGGCGGTCGACGCGGGGCCGGGGCGGGCGCCGCTGAACGTCCCCGTCTGGTACGACTACAGCCCCGGCGGCGACGTGCGGTTCCTGACCGGCGCCGACTCCCGCAAGGCCGTGCTGGTCGCCAAGGCGGGGCGATTCTCGCTGCTCGCGCAGCGCAGCAGCCCGACCTACCGCTACGTGTCGGTGGAGGGGCCGGTGGTGCGGGCGGATCCGACGACGGCGGAGGAGCTGACGCGGATCGCGGCCCGCTATCTCGCGCCGGAGGATGTGCGGGGATATGTGGAGAGTTCCGACCTGAGCGCGTTGGTGACGTTCCGGATGCGGCCGGAACGGTGGCTGTCAGCCGACCTGGGCGCGCTGTGAAGACGGTAGTTTGTCGCCCGTGACTGCTATCGATCCCACTGTGACCGGCGCTCACGGCGTCGGGCTCGCGACCGTCGCCGCCGACGGCACCGTCCTCGACACCTGGTTCCCCGCTCCTGAGCTGGGCGAGCCGCCCGTCACCGGCACCGAGCGGCTCGCCGCCGACGCGGCGGGCGAGCTGGCGGCGCTGGTCGGGCCCGATCCTGCACGGGGGGTGGAGGTGGTGGCGGTGCGCACGGGCATCGCCAAGCTCTCCGAGCCGCCCGCCGACGCGCACGACGTCTATCTGCGGCTGCACCTGCTGTCGTCGCGGCTGGTGCGTCCGCACGGGTTGAGCCTCGACGGCCTGTTCGGGCTGCTGGCGAACGTCGTGTGGACCAACTTCGGCCCGTGCCCCGTCGAGGGCTTCGAGCAGACGCGGCTCAGGCTGCGCGCGCGGGGCGCGGTGACGGTGTACGGGGTGGACAAGTTCCCGCGGATGGTCGACTACGTGCTGCCGTCGGGTGTCCGCATCGCCGACGCGGACCGGGTGCGGCTCGGCGCTCACCTGGCGAGCGGCACCACGGTGATGCACGAGGGCTTCGTGAACTTCAACGCGGGCACGCTGGGCGCGTCCATGGTGGAGGGCCGCATCTCGGCCGGCGTGCTGGTCGGCGACGGCTCGGACGTCGGCGGCGGCGCGTCGATCATGGGGACGCTGTCGGGCGGCGGCAAGGAGGTCATCTCGATCGGCGAGCGCTGCCTGCTGGGGGCGAACGCCGGGGTGGGCATCTCGCTGGGCGACGACTGCGTGGTGGAAGCCGGCCTGTACGTCACGGCGGGAACCAAGGTGAGCCTGCCTGACGGCCGGGTGGTCAAGGCGAGGGAGCTGTCGGGCTCGAGCGGCCTGCTGCTCCGCCGCAACTCTCAGAGCGGCGCCGTGGAGGCCGCGCCGCGCACCGGCACCGGCATCACGCTCAACGCGGCTCTCCACTCGAACTGACACGGCGCGTGCCGCGCGACCCCGCGCGGCACGCGCTCTCGTCAGTGCGCGTGGGAGACGGCGGAGCCGATCGTGTGGACGCGCAGGGCGTTGGTGGAGCCGGGGGTGCCGGGGGGCGACCCGGCGACGATGACCACCTTGTCGCCCTTCTCCAGGCGGCCGAGCGACAGCAGCGACGCCTCGACCTGCCTGACCATGTCATCCGTGTGATGCACGAACGGGACGTGGAACGTCTCCACCCCCCAGGTCAGCGACAGCTGCCCGCGCACGTGCGGCGCGGACGTGAACGCCAGCAGCGGGATCGGCGAGCGATAGCGCGCCAGCCGGCGGGCCGTCTCTCCTGACATGGTGAACGCGATCAGGGCCTTGGCGCCGACGATGGCGCCCACCTCGGCGGCGGCCCTGGCGATCGCGCCGCCCGTGGTCTCGGGCATGCGCTCGAGAGTGTGGGTGGCGTGCAGGGAGGACCTCTCGGCGGCGCAGGCGATGCGGTCCATGGTGGAGACCGCCTCGATCGGGTAGCTGCCGACGGACGTCTCGCCGGAGAGCATGACGGCGTCGGCGCCGTCCATGACGGCGTAGGCGACGTCGGAGGTCTCGGCGCGGGTGGGACGGGGCGCGTTCATCATCGAGTCGAGCATCTGGGTGGCGACGATGACGGGCCTGGCCTTCTCGCGGCAGAGCTCGATGAGGCGCTTCTGGACGATCGGGACCTCTTCGAGGGGCAGCTCGACGCCGAGGTCGCCGCGGGCCACCATGATGCCGTCGAACGCCTCGACGATCTCGGGCAGGCGGTCGACGGCCTGCGGCTTCTCGATCTTGGCGAGCAGCGGGAGTCGGACGGCCTCCTGCTCCATGATGTTGCGCACCACGTCGGCGTCGGACGGACGGCGGACGAACGACAGTGCGATCATGTCGAAGCCGGTGCGCAGCGCCCAGCGCAGGTCGGCCTCGTCCTTGTCGGTGAGGGCGGGCGCGCTGACGTTGACGCCGGGCAGGTTGAGGCCCTTGTTGTCGGAGATCATGCCGCCGATGACGACGCGGGTGGTCACGCGCTCGCCGTCGACGCGGGTGGCCTCGAGCACGAGGCGGCCGTCGTCGACGAGGATCGTGTCGCCGGGGCGGACGTCGTTCGGCAGGCCCTTGTAGGTGGTGGAGACCTGCTCACGGTCGCCGGGCACGTCCTCGGTGGTGATGGTGAAGACGTCGCCGAAGCCGAGGCGTACCGGCCCCTCCTCGAACGTGCCGACGCGGATCTTGGGGCCCTGCAGGTCGGCCAGGACACCTACACCGCGGCCGAGGTCGGCCGCCACCCCCCTGACTCGCTCGTAGACCTCTCTGTGCATGTCATGGTTGCCATGGCTGAGGTTGAAGCGTGCGACGTCCATGCCTGCGGCGATGAGCTCGCGCAGGCGTTCGGTAGAGGACGTGGCGGGGCCGAGGGTGCAGACGATTTTCGCGCGACGGGTCACGAGTCCTACCTTAATTGGTACAGACCACCTGGCAGTCATGGACGACGGAGAAGGTACCCGACGTAGGAGAACAGGATGAGAACGGCGACCCCCAGTCGCACCAAGTTCGTGTACTGCTCCGGGTAGACGACTCCTTCGATGTAGTAGTCGATGAAGCCGCTCGGCGGCAGTTGCGGGAGCCCGGCGTTCCTGCGTCCCCAGTCCTCGACGTCGGTCAGCGGGCATTCGACGTGACTGGCGAGTGAGAACAGCGCCCAGGCGACGACCGCCAGGTGCACGTAGATCGTGCGCCGCCACCGCCAGGCCAGGAACCCGCCCACGACGAGGTAGGCGAGGAACGCGAAGTGCGCCACCATCGCGAGTTCCGCGACGAGGCGGTACATCATGGCCTGACAGTGGCCGCCTTCCAGGCGTCGACGAGCCCGTGGCCGTAGAAGCCGTTCTTGGACGTGGCGCCTTCGCAGGTGTGGGTCACCTTGTCACCGTAGTCGCTGTAGACGTACGCCTTGGGCGACGGGCAGGGCTTGGGAGCGGCGGTCTGGTAGAGGAGTTTCTCCACGGCGGCAGGGTCCATGGTGAGGCCGCCCTTGCCGGGCTTGCCGAAGCGGCTGATGAGGATGGCGGCGACGCCGGTGGCGTGCGGGGCGGCCATCGAGGTGCCTTCGAGGTACTGGTAGTAGGAGCAGGTGCCGCCGGTGCAGTCGCGGATGACCTGCGACGTCTTGGGCTTGCCGGACTTGTCGAGCTTGCCGGTGGCGCGGAGCACCCTTTCCGGCGCGGCGGCCAGGATCAGCCTGGTGGCGGAGACGCCCTTGCCGTCGAGCCCGTCGCCGCCGGGCGCGGCCAGGTCGGTCTGCTCGACCCCGTAGTCGCTGTAGACGGCCTTGCGGCCGGTCGGCCCGACCGACGACACCGAGATCACGCCCTTGGACTCGGCGGGCACGTTGATGCAGGAGTTGTCGACCTTGCGCTCTTTCTCCCCGCCGCGCGGGTAACCGGGGCTGCTCTTGTCGACCTTGGGCTTGCCGAGGTCGGTGGAGCCGTTGCCGAGGGCGGAGATGATCGTGACGCCCTTGCTGCGCGCGTAGTCGATGGCCCGCTGCATGCCGGTGATGATGGCGCGCTGCTCCAGCTGCTCCTTCTTGCTGTCGGCCTTGTTGTCCACGCAGTTGAACAGCCACGGGTCGACGTAGTAGCTCATGTTGACGACGTCCACGCCGATGTCGGCGGCGTAGGTGAGGGCGTCGATGCTGGGCTTGAGGAAGAAGAACCCGGAGTCCTGGCCGGCCCTGATGTTGACGAGCTGCACGCCGGGGGCGACGCCGGCGATGCCGATCCCGTTGATCGGCGAGCCGATCGTGCTGGCGACGTGCGTGCCGTGGCCGTCGTCGTCCACGTCCACGGGGTCCTTGCAGGAGCTGACCTCGCAGGGGCCGTCGAGCGTGTCGCCGTTGGCGTCCTTGGGCTTGTCGGTGACGAAGTTGCGGCTCAGCTCGCGGTTGAAGTTGGGGGCGATGTCGGGGTGCTTGCCGTCGACGCCGGTGTCGATGATGCCGACGAGCACCTTCTTGGTGCCGGGCGCCTTCTGGTGGGCGCGGTCGGCTCCGATCATCCGCATGTCCCACTGGCGGCCGGCGAGCGGCTCGCCGCTCGTGCGGGACGACAGCGAGGAGGCGTCAGGGAAGGCGGCGGGGGTGGCCGGGAGGGAGGCGGCGTAGCCGATCTCGCGGTCGGCGGAGACGCCGACGATGGCGCGGTCGCCGCCGAGCGCCTCGACGAACGCGTTGCCTCCGCCCTTGGCCAGCAGGTAGCCGAGTTTGTCCTGGGTGCTGACGGTGGTGCCACCGGCGTGCTCGACGGCGGCGACGGCCTGGCTCCGCTGGCCGTCGGCGTAGAAGACGAGGTACTCGTTGTTACCGGCTCTGGAGGCGGCCGGGGACGCGCACGCAGTGAGCGCGGCAGCCGTGACGAGCGTCAGCAAACCGGAAGCTAGCCGCCGCATTGTTCCCCTTCCACTCACCGACGCAGAATCTGCATCTTCCCGACAGCGCTCGCGCAATGCAAGTTCATGGCAAAGCTTCGGTCAATAAGCCTTTCCCCGCCTGGGAGGCCCGGCCATGAGGCCGGGCCTCCACGATGTCAGACCAGCGAGCGGGCAGTCGGGAGGATGGGGTAGGGCAGGGACGTGTCGCCCGTCAGGTAACGGTCGACGCCGGACGCGGCGGCGCGGCCCTCGGCGATGGCCCAGACGATGAGCGACTGGCCGCGACCTATGTCTCCGGCCACGAACACGCCGTCCACCTTGGACATGTACGACTTGTCGCGCGTGACGTTGCCTCGGGCGTCGTAGAAGCCCTCGCCGCCGTCCTCCGCCAGGTCCTGCAGCAGCGCGCCCTTCTCCGGGCCGACGAAGCCCATCGAGAGCGTCACCAGCTCGGCCGGGATCTCCCGCTCGGTGCCGGGGATGGGCTTGAAGCCGTTCTGCGGCCCACCGACCTCCACCAGCCGCAAAGCGCGGACATTTCCGGACTCGTCCCCGACGAACTCCGTCGTGGAGACCGCGTACACCCGCTCTCCGCCGCCGTCCTCCAGCTCCTCGTGCGCGCTCTCCATCTTGAACAGGATGGGGAACGTCGGCCACGGCTGGCTGCCGGGACGGGACGCGGGCGGCCGCGGCATGATCTCCAGCTGCGTGACCGACAGCGCGCCCTGCCTGATCGCGGTGCCGATGCAGTCGGCGCCGGTGTCGCCGCCGCCGATCACCACGACGTGCTTGCCCTCGGCGGAGATGGGCGAGACCGCCAGGTCGCCCTCCTGCACCTTGTTCGCCAGCGGCAGGTACTCCATCGCCTGGTGGACGCCGCCCAGCTCGCGTCCGGGCACTGGCAGGTCACGCCACTGGGTGGCGCCGCCCGCCAGCACCACGGCGTCGAACTGCTCGCGCAGCTCGCGGGCGGTGACGTCCACGCCGACGTTCACGCCGGTGCGGAACTCGGTGCCCTCGGCCCGCATCTGCGCCAGCCGGCGGTCGATGTGCCGCTTCTCCATCTTGAACTCGGGGATGCCGTAGCGCAGCAGCCCGCCGATGCGGTCGGCGCGCTCGAACACCACCACGTCGTGCCCGGCCCTGGTGAGCTGCTGGGCCGCCGCCAGCCCGGACGGCCCGGAGCCGACGACCGCTACCCGCTTGCCCGTCTTGACGGCGGGTGGCTGCGGGGCGACCCAGCCCTCGGCGAACGCGCGGTCGATGATCTCGACCTCGACCCGCTTGATCGCCACCGGGTCGGAGTTGATGCCGAGCACGCACGCCGCCTCACACGGAGCCGGGCAGAGCCTGCCGGTGAACTCCGGGAAGTTGTTCGTGGCGTGCAGCCGCTCGATCGCCTCCTGCCAGTCGGTGCGGAAGACGAGGTCGTTCCACTCGGGGATGAGGTTCCCGAGCGGGCAGCCGTTGTGGCAGAACGGGATACCGCAGTCCATGCAGCGGGCGGCCTGCTTGGTCAGCTTCTCCTGCGGGAAGTCCTGGTAGACCTCCTGCCAGTCGCCGATGCGGACGTCCACGGGGCGGCGTGCGGGCAGCTCCCGGTCGTGTGTGAGAAAACCCTTGGGGTCAGCCATCGGTTACGCCTCCTTATCCCTGGACCGCGGCGGCCATGACCGCCTCGTCGATGTCCCGGCCTTCGATGCGGGCGGCCTCGGCGGCCGCGAGGACCCGCTTGTAGTCGCCCGGCATGATCTTGCTGAAGCGGGTGAGCGCGTCGTCCCAGTCGGCCAGCAGCTGCTTGGCGACCGGGGAGGCGGTCTCGGCGAAGTGCTTCTCGACCGTCTCCTTGAGGAACTCGGCGTCCTGCTCGGTGATCGCCTCGATGGCGACCATCTCGCGGTTGACCCGGGCCGGCCTCGCGTCGAGCAGGTAGGCGACGCCGCCCGACATGCCCGCCGCGAAGTTGCGCCCGGTCGGCCCGAGGACGACGGCCTTGCCGCCGGTCATGTACTCGCAGCCGTGGTCGCCGACACCCTCGACGACCGCGGTCGCACCGGAGTTGCGGACGCAGAACCGCTCGCCGACGACGCCGCGGATGAACACCTCTCCGGACGTGGCGCCGTAGAGGGCGACATTTCCGGAAATGATGTGTCCGTCCAACGGGGCCTCCTCGTGCGGGCGGACCGTGATGCGCCCGCCCGACAGGCCCTTGCCCAGGTAGTCGTTGGCGTCGCCGGTCAGCCGCAGCGTGATGCCGCGCGGGACGAACGCGCCGAACGAGTTGCCCGCCGAGCCGGTGAAGCCGATGTCGATCGTGTTCTCCGGCAGGCCGGCTCCGCCGTACCGCTTGGTGACCTGGTAGCCGAGCATGGTGCCGACCGTGCGGTTCACGTTGCGGATGGGCAGCTCGAGCACCACCGGGGTGCCCTCGTCGAGCGCGCCTTCGGCGAGCTGGATGAGGGTGTTGTCGAGCGCGTGCTCGAGCCCGTGGTCCTGCTCGACGGTGCGCCGCAGCGGCGTGCCCGCCGGGAGCTCCGGCTGGTGCAGGATCGGCGACAGGTCGAGCCCGCCGGCCTTCCAGTGGTCCTCGGCGGCCGTCATGTCGAGCAGCTCGACGTGCCCGATCGCCTCGTCGAGCGAGCGGAAGCCCAGCTCGGCCAGGTACTCGCGGATCTCCTCGGCGATGAACTCGAAGAAGTTGACCACGAACTCGGGCTTGCCGGTGAAGCGCTTGCGCAGCTCGGGGTTCTGCGTGGCCACGCCCACCGGGCAGGTGTCGAGGTGGCAGACCCGCATCATCACGCAGCCGGACACGACCAGCGGCGCGGTCGCGAAGCCGTACTCCTCGGCGCCGAGCAGCGCGGCGATGACGACGTCGCGCCCGGTCTTGAGCTGGCCGTCCACCTGCACCACGATGCGGTCGCGCAGCCCGTTGAGCAGCAGCGTCTGCTGCGTCTCCGCCAGGCCGAGCTCCCACGGCGCGCCCGCGTGCTTCAGCGAGGTCAGCGGGGACGCGCCGGTGCCGCCGTCGTGCCCGGAGATGAGCACCACGTCCGCGTGCGCCTTGGAAACGCCCGCCGCCACGGTGCCGACCCCGACCTCGGCCACGAGCTTCACGTGCACGCGAGCCTCGGGGTTGGAGTTCTTCAGGTCATGGATGAGCTGGGCCAGGTCCTCGATCGAGTAGATGTCGTGGTGCGGCGGCGGCGAGATGAGGCCGACGCCGGGCGTCGAGTGCCTGGTCTTGGCGATCCACGGGTAGACCTTGTGGCCGGGCAGCTGGCCGCCCTCGCCGGGCTTGGCGCCCTGGGCCATCTTGATCTGCAGGTCCGCGGCGTTGACGAGGTATTCGGAGGTCACCCCGAAACGTCCTGAGGCGACCTGCTTGATGGCCGACCTGCGGGTGGCGTCGTAGAGGCGCTCGGGGTCCTCGCCGCCCTCGCCGGTGTTGGACTTGCCGCCGAGCCGGTTCATCGCGATGGCGATCGTCTCGTGCGCCTCCATCGAGATGGAGCCGTACGACATCGCGCCGGTCGAGAACCGCTTGACGATCTCGGAGACCGGCTCGACCTCCTCGATCGGGACGGGCGTCCGCTCGGAGCGGAGCTTGAACAGCCCGCGCAGCGTCATGAGCCTCTCGGCCTGGGAGTCCACCAGCGAGGTGTACTCCTTGAAGATCTCGTAACGGCGGCTGCGGGTGGCGTGCTGCAGCTTGAAGACGGTCTCGGGGTTGAACAGGTGCGGCTCGCCCTCGCGCCGCCACTGGTACTCGCCGCCGACCTGGAGCCGCCGGTGCGCGTTCGACGCCCTCGGGTAGGCGTGGCGGTGCCGCTCGGCGGCCTCGCGGGCCAGGACGTCGAAGCCGACGCCGCCGAGCCGTGACGTGGTGCCGGTGAAACAGGAGTCGATGACCTCCTGACTCAGCCCGAGCGCCTCGAAGATCTGCGCGCCGGTGTAGGAGGCGACGGTGGACACGCCCATCTTGGACATGACCTTGATGACGCCCTTGCCGTACGCCTTGATCAGGTTCCGTACGGCCTTGCGCTTGTCGATCTGCAGGGCGCCGGTGTCGACCAGGTCCTCGACGGTCTCGATGGCCAGGTACGGGTTGACCGCGCCCGCGCCGTAGCCGACGAGCAGCGCCATGTGGTGGCACTCGCGCGCCTCGCCGGTCTCGATGACCAGGCCGATCTTGGTGCGGGTCTTCTCCTGGATCAGGTGGTGGTGCACCGCGCCGGTCAGCAGCAGAGCCGGGATCGGCGCGAGCGCCTCGGAGGAGCCGCGGTCGGACAGCACGATGATCCGCGCGCCGTTCGCGATCGCCTCGGACACCTCGGCGCGGATCTCCTCCAGGCGGTGCAGCAGCGCCTCGCCGCCGCCCGACACCTGGTAGAGGCCGCTGACGACGTGCGGGTCGAAGCCGGGCAGGTCGCCCTCGTCGTTGATGTGGATGATCTTCGCGAGCTCGTCGTTGTCGATCACCGGGTACGGCAGGACGAGCTGGCGGCACGAGGCCGGACCGGGGTCGAGCAGGTTGCCCTCCGGCCCGAGCACGCTGGCCAGCGAGGTGACCAGCTCCTCGCGGATGGCGTCCAGCGGCGGGTTGGTGACCTGCGCGAACAGCTGCGTGAAGTAGTCGAACAGCAGCCTGGGCTTCTCGCTCAGCACCGCGACGGGGGTGTCGGTGCCCATCGAGCCGATCGGCTCGGCGCCGGTCCTGGCCATCGGCGACAGGATGACGCGCAGCTCCTCATCGGTGTAGCCGAAGGTCTGCTGGCGCCTGACGAGCGCCTCGTGCGTCGGGATCTCCCGCTGACGGGCGGGCAGCTCCTCGAAGCGCACCAGCCCGGCGTGCAGCCAGTCCTCGTAGGGCAGCGCGGCGGCCAGCTCGGCCTTGATCTCGTCGTCCTCGATGATCTTGCCGCGGGCGGTGTCGATGAGGAACATCCGGCCCGGCTGGAGGCGGCCCTTGCGGACCACGTCCTCGGGCCTGAAGTCGAGCACGCCGGCCTCGGAGGCCAGCACGACCAGGCCGTCGGCGGTCACCCAGAACCGGCCGGGGCGCAGGCCGTTGCGGTCGAGGACGGCGCCGGCCAGGGTGCCGTCGGTGAAGGTGATCGACGCGGGGCCGTCCCACGCCTCCATCATCGAGGAGTGGAACTCGTAGAAGGCCCGGCGGGCCGGGTCCATCTCGGTGTGGTTCTCCCACGCCTCCGGGATCATCATCAGCACGGCGTGCGGCAGCGACCTGCCGCCGATGTGGAGCAGCTCCAGCGCCTCGTCGAAGCTGGCGGTGTCGCTCCCATCCGGGTCACAGATGGGGAAAAGTCGTGAAATTTCGCCCGGGATGTGGGCAGACTTCAGCATCGCCTCGCGAGCCCGCATCCAGTTGCGGTTGCCCTTGACCGTGTTGATCTCGCCGTTGTGCGCGATGTACCGGTACGGGTGGGCCAGCGGCCAGCTCGGGAAGGTGTTGGTGGAGAACCGCGAGTGCACCAGCGCGATGGCGCTCTCGTACCGCTCGTCGCTCAGGTCGGGGAAGAACGGCTCGACCTGGCCGGGGGTGAGCATCCCCTTGTAGACGACCGTGCGCGAGCTGAGCGAGGGGAAGTAGACGTCCACCTCGTGCTCGGCCCGCTTGCGCAGGCAGAACGCCAGCCGGTCAAGCTCCAGGCCGCTCTCGCCGCCCGGGGAGGCCACGAAGAGCTGCGTGAAATGCGGCATGACGGCCCGGGCGCTCGGCCCCGGCAGCGCCGGGTCGACCGGCACCTCGCGCCAGCCCAGCACGTCCAGGCCCTCTTCGGCCGCGATCTCCTCGATCATGCGGACGGCGATCTGGCGAGCCTCGCCGTCGATCGGCAGGAAGGCCATCCCCACGGCGTAGGAGCCGGCCGCGGGCAGCGCGAAGTCGAGGTTCGCGCGGAAGAACTCATCGGGGATCTGCGTCAGGATCCCGGCGCCGTCGCCGGTGTCCGGCTCGCTACCCTTGGCCCCCCGGTGATCGAGATTGCACAGCGCCGTCAGCGCCTTCACGACGATCCCGTGCCCGCGGCGACCGGCGACGTCGGCAACCATCGCGACGCCGCACGCGTCGTGCTCGTTGGCGGGGTGGTAGAGGCCCTGGGGCTCGGGGAACCCGAGGTGGGCAGCAGGCATTGAATCCCTCCCGTCGTCATCGTCTGTCAAAGAACTGCTCTACAGGCGGGGACGACGTTGGCCCTGCTGCGTGTGGGTAGAGGTTACCGCACCCTGCCGGAATGGTGCCCGCCACGTCCAGATTGCGAACATTGACAGCATCCCGACATTCGGACTCCATTGTCCCAAACGCCGGGACCTGGGTCCGAAATTCCCCCCGGCTCTCGCCGCCTCAGAGGCCCGGACGTGGCCGATAGGGTTGCCCCATGGAACGTGACGGGGTGGAGCGGCTGCTGGGCGAGGCCGGGGTCGACAGCCGGCGGCTCAGGCACGCCCTGATGCTCCTGTGCGACGGCCAGTGGTGGAGCCTGGCCGACCTGGTGCGGGAGACGGCGACGTCCAGGCGCGCCATCGAGGGGCTCCTGCGCGAGGTGGAGCTGGAGAGGTCGGGAGAGCGCTTCCGGGTCCCGCTGATGCACTCGGGCGACTACCAGGCGATGCTCGCCCTGACCCCGCCGCCCGCCGACCCGGTCGCGCACCTGCTGCCGCACTACGAGCACGTCCTGGAACGGCTCCAGGAGCTGATCGCCAAGGCCCCTCGGGCGCGACACGTGCTCGACCACGTGTCGGCCACGCCCGAGACCGTGCTGCGCAGGGCGCTCCTGCTCGGCACGCGGTTCTGGCTGCCGGGCGCGCGGGTGCTCTGCGTCGGCGACCACGACCTCACCTCGCTGGCGCTACGGCTGGTGCACCCGGAGGCCGAGGTCACGGTGGCCGACATCGACGAGCGCATCCTGGCCTACCTCGACGACCAGGGGCTGGGCGTGCACACCCGGTGGGCCGATCTGCGGCTGGGCCTGCCCGCGTCGGCCCGGGGCCACGACCTGGCCATCACCGACCCGCCGTACACGCCCGAGGGCATCGGCCTGTTCGTGGCGCGCGCGGTCGAGGGCCTCAAGGACGACGGCCGGGTGCTCCTCGCGTACGGCGCCAGCGAGCGGACGCCGGCGCTGGCGCTGAAGGTCCAGAACGAGCTGTCCGCGCTCAACCTCGCCTATGAGGCCATTTATCCGGACTTCAACAGGTATTTCGGCGCGGAAGCCATCGGCTCGGCGGCCGACCTCTACATCCTGCGCCCCACCAGCAAGACCCGCCCCGCCGTCGCCGCCCGCCTCGACCGGCTCGCCACCGCCATCTACACCCAGGGGCCCCAGGCGATCGAGTCCGTCCCCAAGCAGGCCGGCGGCCCGCCCCACGCCGCGGCGGCCGACGCCGACCTGCTGGTCGGCGACTGGCCCAAGGACCTCCCCCAGCCGCGCGTCAAGCTCACCACCTGGCTGGCCAAGCCGTACGCCGCCTCGGTGCGGCGGGTGGCCGTCGCCCTGCCCGCCGGGCTGGAGGCGGCGCTCCCCCGCGTGCTGCTCGCCACCCGCGCCGAGCACGTCCGCGTCCTGCCGGCGGAGCCGGCCTCCTTGCCCGTGCCGGTCCGCGACGTGCTCGCCGACGTCTACGACCTGACCGCCGACGCTCACACCCTCGAGGCGGCCAGGCTCCCGCAGCCCGACGGCGACGCCGCCCAGGTGCTGCGCCGCATCCTCGACCACGGGCACGCCAAGCTGGCCAACACCTGGCGCGAGGCGCTCATCGCGGTGGCCAGGGCGCAAGGCGCGACGCTCACGAAGAACGACGCCCGCGCCCTCATCCGGCAGAGCGCCCCGTGGTCGGAAGGCGTCACCCCGCTGGAGGAGCCGCTGCACCGGCTGGCCGCCCTGCCCGCCGCGGTCGCCGAAACGGTCGCCCGCCTGTCCACGACCACCTGACGTCCCCGGCCACAACGCCCTCCGAGCTCCACGACCGCCCGGTGCGATGCGGTGGTCAGGTCGCGGCGATGACGCGGCCCTGCACGACGCGCCCCAGGCCGTCGAGGGCGATCAGCGTCGGCACCAGGTCAGGGGCGGCGCCGGACCGGGTCGCGCCGGCCCAGCTCACCGTGACGTAGTGGCCCATGGCCCTGGCCTCGGCCCGGCTGCGCGAGGCGTCGAACGTGACGGCCTGCCCGACGAACCCGTCCTTGCCCAGCGCCGCCACCAGCGCGTCGGCGGCGCGCCCGTCGGAGAGGTTGAAGATGACGAACTGGCCCGCCACCCCGTCGCCCGTGTACGTGGCCCGCAGCGCCTGGGTGCAGCCGGGGGCGTCGACGCCCGCGAGGGCCTCGCCGCAGTCGGTGAACTGCTCGCTCTGGCCGCGCTTGAGCGCGCCGAGCCGCTCGGTGGCGGGCGTGAACACCTCCGCCGGCGTGAGCGGTGCGGCGTCGCGCTGCCGGGAGTCGATCAGCGTGTACAGCGCGGAGGTGGGCTCGGCCCTGAAGGTGGCGGGACGCGGGGTGTCGCCACGGGTCAGCAGCCAGACGCCGGCGCCCAGCAGCACCGCGGCGACCGCCGCCAGCGGGATCGCCACACGAACCGGCATCAGGACGCCGGCCCCGTGATCGCGACGACCCTGCGGTAGACGGCCTTCTCCGCGCCCCGCAGCGCGAGGGTGAGGGAGACGAAGTCGTCCTTCGGGTTGGGCTCGCGGCCGTCGGCCCTGCCGATCCAGACCAGGCCGACGTAGTGGCCGAGCGCGTAGCCGCCGGCCTCGGTGTAGCCGCCCTGCGGGAAGGAGACCTTGGCGCCGTCGAGCAGTTTCGCCCAGCCGCCCCGGTAGAGCGTCTTCAGCGAGTCGATCAGCTGGGTCGCCGCCTCGCCGTCGCGGAGGTTGAGCAGGGTGTACTGGCCCAGGTAGCGGCCGTCGGAGCTGACGTACAGGCCGCGCGCCGCCTGGCTGCAGCCGGCGTCGCCGAGCTGGTCGAGCAGTTCCTGGCCCCACATGGCCGCCGCGCAGTCGTTGTCGACGCGGCTGCCGGCGAGCTTGAGGGTCAGCTTCTTCTCCCCGGTGAGGGTGCGCTGGCCGAACACCTCTTCCTTGGTGAGCGGCTTGGCGTCCTTGGCCCGCGTGTTGACCGGCGCGAACAGCTTGGGCGAGGGCCAGGCGTGGAACTCGACCGGCAGGTCGGAGTCGAGGGCCAGCACGGCGGCGCTGGCCTGCCGCTCGGGGGCGTACTCGCCGAGTGACGCCACGACCACGACCAGCCCCGCGGCCATGGCCAGCACGCCGGCCACCGAGGCGATGATCACCAGGAGTTTCTGCCGCTGTGGCTGAATGCCCAGGTGGGTGAGGACGGGGAACTGCCAGTCGGAGCGCGGCGTGCGGCGTCGCTTGCGGGGGGCGGGTCTGTTCACAGTCCAGAGGCTCCGATCAGGGAGCCGAGCCCGAAGGTGAGCCCGGCGGCGAGCACGCCGACGACCAACTGGCGCAGCCCGGAGTACCACCACGTGCGCGCGGTCACCGTCGAGACCAGCGCGCCCGCGCCGAACAGCGCCAGGCACGACAGCACCGCAGACAGCCACAGGCTCGTGACGCCGAGAAGGTACGGCAGCAGCGGCAGCACGGCGCCCGCGCTGAACGACAGGAACGACGAGATCGCCGCCACCCGGGGCGAGGGCAGGTCGCCGGGATCGACGCCCAGCTCGTTCTGCGCGTGGATCTCCAGGGCCTGGTCGGGGTTCCTGGAGATCTGCTCGGCCACCCGGTCGGCCAGCTCAGGCTCGACGCCCCTGCCGACGAACACCCCGGCGAGCTCGGCCTGCTCGGCCTCCGGGTGGCGCTCCAGCTCGCGCTTCTCGACGGCGATCTCGGCTAGCGCCATTTCGCGCTGGCTGGCGACCGACACGTACTCGCCGCCGGCCATGGAGAAGGCGCCTGCGGCCAGCCCGGCGATGCCGACCAGCGAGATGATCTTGGCGTTCGGGGTGCCGCCGGCGACGCCCGCGATGAGCGCGAAGTTCGACACCAGGCCGTCCATCGCGCCGAACACCGACGGCCGCAGCCAGCCGCCGTTGACGTCGCGGTGCTGGTGGTGGATCTCCGCGCGGCCGGTCATCGCGCGTTCTTCTCCTCCGGGACGCCTTCCGCGGCCTTGACCGCCGCCCCGTCGGCCTCGACGTCGGCCCTGTCATCAGCTCCGTCGTCGGCCCTGTCGTCAGCGCTGTCATCAGCGCTGTCGTCGGCCTTGTCATCACGGACGGCGGCGTCGTCGCCGGGCTCTGCAGGCCGGTCGGCGGGCGGGGCGACCTCGTGTGCGGGGTCGTCGGAGCCGCCCTGCCCGGCGTCCTGCTCGGCCTGCTCGGCCTCGCCCGCGGGGACGACGAACTCGGGGGTGTCCTTGTTCCTGGTCGCGAAGAAGTAGATCAGCGCCCCGGCGAACACCACGATGGACGTCCACTGATTCAGCCGCAGGCTGAGGAAGGTGACCGCGTGGTCGACGCCGCCGACGGGGTCGATGCGCAGGCCCTCGATCCAGAACCGGCCCAGCGTGTAGCCGGCGACGTAGAGGGCGAACAGCCGCCCGTGCCGCAGCGTGGACCGGCTGCCCACGAGGAGCAGCGCGCAGCCGAGCGCGATGTCCCAGATGGACTCGTACAGGAACGTCGGGTGGTAGAGCACGCCGGGCTCGCCGCCGTGGAGTTGGTCGATCTCCAGCCCCCACGGCAGCGTGGTCGGGCCGCCGTACAGCTCCTGGTTGAACCAGTTGCCCCAGCGGCCGATGGCCTGCGCGAACGCGATGCCGGGCGCGACGGTGTCGGCGACGGCGCTGAGGGACAGGCCGCGCCTGCGGCAGGCCCACCAGACGCCCACGCCGCCGAGCGCGATCGCGCCCCAGATGCCCAGCCCGCCCTCCCAGATGAACAGGGCCTGGTAGGGCTTCTTGATCGCACGGTCGCCGAAGTACGTCTGCCAGTCGGTGATGACGTGGTAGAGGCGACCGCCGATCAGGCCGAAGATCACGGCGGGCACCGCGATGTCGATGATCGTGCCCTTCTGACCACCGCGCGCGCGCCAGCGGCGCTCGCTCAGCCAGACGGCGAAGACGACGCCGAGCACGATGCACAGGGCGTAGGCCCGGATCGGGATGAATCCGAGGTACCAGACCCCTTCTGCAGGGCTGGGAATCGAGGCTAGGGGCATGTCAGGTGAGGGTAGCGGACGTGCGGCTACTTGGGCGCCTTGGTGACCGCATCACGCAGCTCCTGCGGGGCGAAGATAACCGTGTTCTCCAGTTCCGTCCCGTTCAGCTTGACCGTCGGGGTGCCCTTGAGCTTCTGCTCGGTGTTGACCTTGACGCTGTAGTCGGCCTGCGCCTGGGCGTGCTTCTGGCTGGTGACGCAGGTGTCGAAGTCGGGGGCCGTCACTCCGGCCTCCTTGCCCCAGGTGACGAGCTGGTCGGTCTTGAACCCCTCGACGGTCTCGGGGGGCTGGTTCTTGAACAGGGCGTCGTGATAGGCCACCCACTGCTTGCCGTCGGCCACGCAGCGTGCCGCCGCGCCCGCGCGGATGGAGTTGGACTTGGCCGGATCCTGCCCGAAGATCGTGATCGGGTGGTAGACGACCTTGGCCCGGCCCTCGGCCGCCAGGTTCCTGAAGGTGGGGCCGCTGACCTCCTCCATCTGCTTGCAGGCGGGGCACTGGAAGTCCTCGAAGATGTCGACCACGGGCTTGGTGACGCCCGGCTTGGCCATCACGACCGAGCCGTCGGCCTGCACGGTGGTCGGCGCCAGCCCGTTGGCGGCCTCCTCCGACTGTGAGCGGCTCGCCGCGTACAGCCAGCCGGCCCCGACCGCGGCGATCGCGACCACACCGACGGAGAAGTACGTGACCACCCTCTTGCGCTGCTCGCGGGAGCGTTCCAGCGCCTGCTGCTCCTTGATCTTCTCCCGCGCCGACTTCGCGCGGCCGGCCTTGCCCATCAGTCGTTCTCCTCTTTCTCACGGTTGCGCTCGCCACCGGCCAGCCCCAGGGCCTGGTCGAGCGCGAAGCGCCCGGGCGGGAAGCGTGCGGTCCAGGCGCCGAGCAGCACGAGGCCGAAGTCGCGCAGGATGTCGAGCAGGTACGTCGGCTCCTGGCCGGCCCCCAGTTGGCCGCCGCCGCCGAAACAGCCGCAGTCGATCCGCAGGCCGTTCGCCCAAGCCCAGGCTATGCCAAAGACGAAGGCGAACATGAGCAGCGCGGCGACTACCGCGGCCACCCTGGTCAGCAGGCCGATGACCAGCAGCACTCCGACGACGATCTCCAGGATCGGCAGGCCGTAGCCCACCATGGTGGCGATCGAGTCGGGCAGCAACTGGTACGCCTTGACCGCCAGCACGGACTCGGACGGGTTGCCGATCTTCAGCCCCCCCGCCGATATCAGCACCACGCCCAGCACGAGCCGGGCGACGGTCGTCACCCAGGGTACCGTCGATCTGGCGCGCAGTGACGCTTCTGACGCGACCACAGGCCACACTCCTCTTTCTCTGCGCCGGGATGGGCACAGTACCTGGAGCCCATCTGATCACGGAGAGGATAAGCCTTTGCTAAGGCAGGTTCGCACCGCGCGGCGCGGCGGGGAAGCCGCGATACTGCTGTGCGCGGAACTCGCTGGGCGGCAGTCCCGCGCGCCGGGTGAACAGGCGGGCGAAGTAGGCGGGGTCGGCGTAGCCGACGCGGCGGGCCACCGCGGCCACCGGCAGGTCCGTCGTGGCCAGCAGGTCCTTGGCGCGGGTGAGCCTGATCGACAGCAGGTAGTCCTTGGGGCTGCACCCGGCCAGCCGCCGCACGGCCCGGCGCAGGTCGGCCAGCGGCATCCCGAGCCGGCTCGCGTGCTCGGCGACCGACACGGGCAGGCAGGCGTCCCTGGCCAGCCCTGCCAGCACCGGGTCGCCGTGCGGGTCCTCATCGGCGCGGCTGCGCCTGAGCGCGACCAGCACCTCGTGCACGACGGCGGAGGTCTCCACCTCCAGGTAGGGGCTGCCTCTGCGGCACGCGCGGGCGATGCGGCCGATGGCGCGGACGGCGGGTTCCGCGGTGGTGAGCGGGGTGACGGGGGTGTCGGCGTCCACGAAGCCGAGGTCCTGGTAGGCGGTGGCTGCGGGTCCGGTGAAGTCGACGAACCACTCGCTCCAGCCGGGGGCGTGCGGCGCGTAGTGGTGCTGGACTCCGGGAAACAGCCAGATGGCGGCGGGCGCGGCCACCTCGACGGGCGGGCGTCCGGCGTGTGAGAACCAGCCGCTGCCCTCGGTGACCACGACGGCGACGTGGTGGTTCAGCGTGCGCGGGCCGACGGTGGGGAGCCTGCCCTCCTGGTGGCCGACGCCGAGGCAGGCCAGGCCGAGCCTGTGGTGGACGGGTCCGGGCGTGAGGTAGTGCATCCACTGCCTGAGTGGCGGCGCCATCAGGCCCTCCCAAGTCCAACAGATCCCCGGGTTTGTCCATGGCCTGCGCATGGCCTGCTCGGCGAGGCTGCAGGGTGGAGACTCAACGTAAGGAAAGACATATGCGAAATTTCACGATCGATGGTGAATCATTTAGATTGGACGGCGCGGAGTTCCGAGTGCTGTCCGGAGCGCTCCACTATTTCAGGGTCCATCCGGATCTGTGGCGGCACAGGCTGTCGATGCTCAGGGCGATGGGCCTGAACACCGTCGAGACGTACGTGCCGTGGAACCTGCACGAGCCGCGCCCCGGCGAGTTCCGCCGCCTGGACGAACTGGCCCGTTTCCTCGACGCCGCCGCGGCCGAGGGGCTGCTGGCGATCGTCAGGCCCGGGCCGTACATCTGTGCCGAGTGGGACAACGGCGGGCTGCCGTCCTGGCTCACCGGCAGGGTGCGCACGAGCGACCCCGCCTACCTGGGCCAGGTGGACCGCTTCTTCGACCGGCTGATCCCGCTGGTGGCGGAGCGGCAGGTGACACGCGGCGGCAACGTGATCATGGTGCAGGTGGAGAACGAGTACGGCTCCTACGGCTCCGACCGGGCCTACCTGCGCCACCTGGCCGACGGGCTGGTGGCCAGGGGCGTCGAGGTGCCGCTGTTCACCTCCGACGGCCCGGCCGACTGGCTCCTGACCGGCGGCACCGTCCCGGGTGTGCTGGCCACGGTGAACTTCGGCTCGGACCCGGAGCAGGCGTTCGCCACGCTGCGCGCGCACCGTCCCGGCGAGCCGCTGTTCTGCATGGAGTTCTGGTGCGGCTGGTTCGACCACTGGGGGCACAAGCACGTCACCCGCGCAGCCGAGGACGCGGCGGACGCCCTGGAGCGGACGCTGGCCGCCGGCGCGTCGGTCAACGTGTACATGGCGCACGGCGGCACCAACTTCGGCGGCTGGGCCGGCGCGAACGAGACGGGCGAGCTCTCCACCGGCGAGTGGCGGCCCACGGTGACCTCCTACGACTACGACGCGCCGATCGACGAGCGGGGAGCGCCGACGGAGAAGTTCTGGCGGTTCAGGGAGATCCTCTCCCGGTACGCGGGCGAGCTGCCCGACGTCCCGCCGACGCCGCCCGCGCTGCCGCCCGCGACGCTGCTCCCCACCGGATCGGCGCGGCTGGCCGACGCCCTGGACGCGGTCGCCCGGCCGGAGGTGACGGCCGCGACCCCGCCCTCGTTCGAGGACCTCGGCCTGCACCACGGCCTCGTGCTCTACCGGGTGGAGGTGCCGGGCCCGCGCGGGCCGCATCCGCTGACCGTGCGCGGCCTGCGCGACCGCGCGCACGTCCTGGTGGACGGCGAGCAGGTGGCGGTCCTGGAGCGCGGGGAGTCGGCGTGCGTCCTGGAAGTGGCCGGGCCTGCCACGGTCGAACTGCTGGTCGAGTCGATGGGCAGGACCAACTACGGGCCGCCGGTCGGTGAGCGCAAGGGCATCCTCGACGGGGTGCTGCACCGCCAGCAGTACCTGCACGGGGTCAGCGCGCGGGCGATCCCCCTGGACGAGCTGCCCGAGGTGCCGTTCCACGAGGAGGTGACCGGCGAGGGGCGGGCGTTCTTCCGCTTCTCGCTGGAGGTCTCCGAGCCCGCCGACGCGTTCCTGGCGCTGCCCGGCTGGGGCAAGGGGTACGTCTGGGTGAACGGGTTCTGCCTGGGGCGCTATTGGGAGCGCGGGCCGCAGCGGACTCTGTACGTCCCCGCGCCGCTGCTGCGGGCGGGCGGGAACGAGATCGTGGTGCTGGAACTGGACGGGCCGGGCCCGGCGCTGGAGATCCGCACCGAGCCCGACCTGGGCTGACCGCAGGAGCAGGTCAGCCGCAGTGGAAGCGGGCGGCGCCCCAGTCGGCGTGGTCGTTGCCGTTGCCGTCGCCGCCGTCGTCGACGACCAGGTCCACGTAGCGGGCGCCGGTGAGGTCGGCGCTCAGCTCGTAGGCCGGGTCGGCCGCGCGCAGCACCGGCGTGCGGGCCCTGACCGCGCCGTCGGCTTCCACGGTGTACCGCACGGAGCCGCGCGTGGCCTGCACGTCGTCCACGCCGACGGACGCCGTGAAGGCCGCGCACCGGCCGCCGAGGACGCCGAGGCTGGCCTCCAGGGTGACGCCGGCGAGGTCGGGGAAGGTCAGCCGGTAGCGCGCGGTCACGCCGTCGTTGCCGGTCAGCGCCACGGTGGCCGGGTAGGGCGTGCCGTTCAGCACGACGGCGGGAACGCCGGTGCTGCCGCCCATCGTGGCCCCGCCGGCCCGGTCGGTGTAGCGCAGGACCCTGGGGAAGGCCGGGTCCAGCTCGACGGACAGCTCTCTGGACGTGATCGTGATCGGCTGCGCCACCGTCGCCGGCCTGGGGGCCAGGTTCTGCTGCGTGGGCGCCGGCAGCGCCTCCGTGGGGGACGGCTCAGGCGACGCCAGCTCGTAGGCCGGCGAGGGGACGGGGGGCGGCGTGGGCTCCGCCCTGGCGGGCGTGACGACCGCGAACGCAGGGGCCAGCCCGGGGGCCAGTGCGGTGGCTGAGGCGACGGCTAAGGCGAGGGTGATGGGACGTCGACGCATACGGGTCCTTTCGCGGAAATGCGTCACACTTCCTGGGACCCCGATACCATCGCCCGCCACCACGACCTGCGCCATAGACAAAAGGCGCAAAATACATGCACTTACCCGCTAATACGTGGCACTTCTGACAGAACGGGTAAAACCCCACCCCCATGCTCGCCCGGCGTCCCCCGGAGATCCAGGCCCATCACCTCGGCGCGGGCAGCCCGGACGTCAGGCGCGGGAGCGGACCCCCTCGGCCATCGAGCGCGCCAGTTCGGAGATCGAGGCGCGGCCTGCGGCCTCGTCGGGGGCGTCAAGGATGCGGCGGATGAACGCCGACCCCACGATGACCCCGTCGGCGTAGGCCGCCACCTCCGCCGCCTGGGCGCCCGTGCCGACGCCGAGACCGACGCAGACCGGCAGGTCGGTGTGCGCGCGGGTGCGCTCGACCAGGCCCTCGGCCGCCACGTTGACGGTCTCCCTGGCCCCTGTGACGCCCATCAGGGACGCCGCGTAGACGAACCCGGTGCAACAGTCGACCACGGCCTGAATGCGCTCCTCCGTGGAACTGGGGGCCACCAGGAAGACGGTGTCGATGCCGGCCTCGGCGGAGGCCGCGCGCCAGGGCTGCGACTCCTCCGGGGTCAGGTCGGGCGTGATCGTGCCGGCGCCGCCCGCGCTGGCGAGGTCGCGCGCGAAACGCTCGGCGCCGTACCGGTCGATCGGGTTCCAGTACGTCATGACGAGCGTGGCCGCGCCCGTGGCGGCCACGCCTTCGACGGTGCGCAGGACGTCGGCGATGCGGGTGCCGTTGAGCAGCGACCGGTGCACGGCGTCCTGGATGGTCGGCCCGTCCATCAGCGGGTCGGAGTACGGCAGGCCGATCTCGATGACGTCGCAGCCCGCCTCAACCAGGGCGGCGGCCGCGGCGATCGCGCCGTCCTTGGAGGGGAAGCCCGCGGGCAGGTAGCCGACGAGCGCGGCCCGGTTGTCGGCCTTCGCCTTGGCGAACACCGTCTGAAGAGTAGTCATGATGGTCCGTTCTCAGTGATCGAGGCCGCGTCGGTGGGCTGCGCCGTCAGAGGTTGAAGTACTTCATGGCGGTGCCCATGTCCTTGTCGCCGCGCCCGGAGAGGTTCACCAGGATCGTCGCCCCGGAGCCGAGCTCGCGGCCCAGCTCCAGCGCCCCGGCCAGGGCGTGCGACGACTCGATCGCCGGGATGATGCCCTCGGTGCGCGCCAGCAGCGAGAAGGCGCTCATCGCCTGGTCGTCGGTGACGCCGTGGTAGGTGGCGCGGCCGCTGTCCTTCAGCCAGGCGTGCTCGGGCCCGACGCCCGGGTAGTCGAGGCCGGCCGAGATGGAGTGCGACTCGACGGTCTGGCCCTCGTCGTCCTGCAGCACGTAGGTGCGCGAGCCGTGCAGGACGCCGACGGAGCCCGCGGTGAGCGTGAGCGCGTGCTCGCCGCTCGCCAGGCCGTGGCCGGCCGCCTCGTAGCCGTGCAGCTGGACGCCCTGGTCGTCGAGGAAGGCGTGGAAGATCCCGATGGCGTTGCTGCCGCCGCCGACCGCCGCGCAGATCGCGTCGGGCAGCTCTCCGGTCAGCTCCAGCATCTGGCGGCGGGCCTCGACGCCGATGATGCGCGCGAAGTCGCGGACGATCTCGGGGAACGGGTGCGGCCCCGCCACGGTGCCGAACAGGTAGTGCGTGCTGTCGACGTTGGTGACCCAGTCGCGGAACGCCTCGTTGATGGCGTCCTTCAGGGTCTGGGAGCCGTTGGTGACGGGCACCACCGTGGCGCCGAGCAGCTTCATCCGGGCCACGTTCAGCGCCTGGCGCTCGGTGTCGACGGCGCCCATGTAGATGACGCACTCGAGGCCGAGCAGCGCCGCGGCGGTGGCGGTGGCCACGCCGTGCTGGCCCGCGCCGGTCTCGGCGATGACCCGCTTCTTGCCGAGCCGCTTGGTCAGCAGCGCCTGCCCCAGCACGTTGTTGATCTTGTGGGCGCCGGTGTGGGTGAGGTCCTCGCGCTTGAGCACGATCCGCGCGCCGCCCGCGTGCTCGCTGAAGCGCGGCACGTCGGTCAGCGTGGTCGGCCTGCCCGCGTACGTGCGAAGCAGGTGGTCGAACTCGCGGACGAACTCGGCGTCGTTCTTGGCCTTCTCGTAGACGGCGGCGACCTCGTCGAGCGCCGGGATGAGCGCCTCGGGGACGTATCGGCCGCCGAAGATGCCGAACTTGCCGTGCACGTCGGGGTCGTCGCCGTGGGCGCCGTTGCCCGCCAGGTCGGCGGCGGTGATGATGGAGCCTTCGTGTGCCACTTGCTATCCCTCTGCTCCGTGGTCGGGGCGCGTCGCGGGATGGGCGCCGGCGGTCACCAGCGCCTCAACTGCCCTGCGCGGATCCTTGCCGGTGACCAGGCTCTCCCCGACCAGGACGGCGTCGGCGCCGGCCCTGGCGTAGGCGAGCAGGTCGTGCGGGCCGCGCACGCCCGACTCGGCGATCTTGATGACATTATCCGGGATCTTCGGCGCCAGCTTGGTGAAGACGTCGCGGTCGACCTCGAGTGTCTTCAGATTCCTGGCGTTGACCCCGATCACCCGGGCACCCGCCGCGACCGCCCGCTCGAGCTCCTCCTCGGTGTGGACCTCGACCAGCGGGGTGAGCCCGATCGACTCGGCCCGTTCGATCAGCGAGACGAGCGCCTCCTGCTCCAGGCAGACGACCATCAGCAGCACCAAGTCGGCGCCGTGCGCGCGAGCCTCCCACAGCTGGTAGGAGGTGAGGACGAAGTCCTTGCGCAGGATCGGGATGTCGACGCGGGCGCGCACGGCGGCCAGGTCGTCGAGGCTGCCGCCGAACTTGCGCTGCTCGGTCAGCACGCTGATCACGTGCGCGCCGCCGGCCTCGTAGTCGGCGGCCAGCGACGCCGGGTCGGCGATGGCGGCGAGCGCACCCTTGGAGGGGCTGGAGCGCTTGACCTCCGCGATCACGGAGACCCTGTCGCCGCCGAGCGCGGCGAACGCGTCGCGGGGCCCGGAAGCCCGCTCGGCCCGCCGCTTGAGCTCGTCAAGCGATACGGCCTGCTGGCGTGCGGCGAGGTCGGCGCGCACCCCGTCGAGGATGTCGTCGAGGACACTCGGCCTTTCGGTCCGCTCACTCACGCGCTTGGGGTCCCTCCGGTCGGCAACTGGGGGCGGCAGGAAGTTCGCGTCGCGTACGCTCCCGGCCTTGTACTGCGATGCTATCGGCCCCACCGAGGTCACCTCACCACAGCCCCCGGCTACGGCGCGAGGAATGCCCCGAACGGTAGGTTACGGACCACCCAGTAGACGAGCACCACGCCGAGGAACGCCCACACCCATCCGGGATGCGCGAGTGTCGCCCTCCTGGGTCTGCCCTGCCAGGCGCGGACCAGCCAGCGGCCCCACCAGAACAGCAGGAACGGCAGCATGACCACCGCGAGCGGGTTCAGGCCGAGCGCGGCCACCGGGTCGAGATGGGCGAGCGCGTGGATCGTGCGCAGCGTGCCGCATCCGGGGCAGTACCAGCCGGTCACCCAGAGGAACGGGCAGGTCGGGTAGTGACCGGGCTGGTTGGGGTCGACCGCGCCGACGAACGCGAAGACGGCTCCGGCCGCCGCGGCGACGCCGAGCGGCGCGAGCACCGACCTGAGGCGGTCGGTGCCGCGCCGCTCGAGGTTCGCAAGGCTCACATCAGTATCCGTAGGTCGATTGAGCGGCCGACGCGAGAATCACGAACAGCAGGACGTACCCCACGACGATGATGACCTCGGCGATGATGCCGAAGATCAGCGCCCGCTTCCACCAGGTCTTGGCTTCCTCGGACGCCTGCATCGCGCCCTGATAGTCGCCGGCCTGCCACTTCGAGTTCACCTGCGACGACTTGACAATCGACACGATACCGAACGGAAGGCAGCAGAACAGCGTCGTGAGGATGGCGGCGACCAGGTGGTTGTCGGGCGGCGTCGAGGGGGCGCCGTAACCGCCGGGCTGGCCGTAGCCACCGCCGCCGGGAGGCTGCTGGCCGTAGCCACCGCCGCTCGGCGGCTGCTGACCGTAGCCACCACCGCTCGGCGGCTGCTGGCCATAGCTGTAGCCACCGCCGCTCGGCGGCTGCTGACCGTAGCCACCACCGCTGGGAGGCTGCTGACCGTAACCACCGCCACTCGGCGGCTGCTGGCCGTAACCACCGCCGCTCGGCGGCTGCTGACCGTAGCCACCACCAGGCGGCTGGGCGCCGTAACCGCCGTCGCCCTGGTTTCCGTAACTCATGCTGATGACTCCTCAGATGGTCATTCTCTGGCGAGTTGCGCGCGGCAGCCTAGCGATAAACCGCCATCCACGTGGCATAACGTCCAGGTTGCGGACAAGTTGTAACCGGACCGCGTCTCGCCGCATCCGCCCTGCCACTGCTGCCGACGGTCAGATGTCGCTGGTCGAGGCGGCAGTGCCGAGCCCGATGAGGGTCAGCCACATGCCGCCGAAGAAGATCCACATCAGCAGCCAGAGCACGATCGTGATATACGACGTGACCAGGCCGCCCACCGCCATGCCGTGGCCCTGCTCACCGGTCTTCTTGATGCGGTTGACCGCCACGTGGCCGAGGATGGCGCCGGGGATGCTGGTGAAACCGCACAGCACCAGGCCGAGGATGCCGAGGACGAGCGAGGCGACCGCCATACCGTTCGTGCTCCTGGGCGCCGCAGGGGCGCCGTAGCCCGGCTGCCCGTACCCGGCCTGGCCGTAGCCAGGCTGGCCGTACGCGCCCTCCCCGTAGGCCTGGTTGTAGCCGCTCGCCGGCTGCTGGCCGTACCCGTAAGCACCGTCGCTCGCCGGCTGCTGGCCATAGCCGTAGCCGCCACCACTGGGGGGCTGCTGGCCGTACCCGCCGCCGCTCGGGGGCTGCTGGCCGTAACCGCCGCCGTTGAGAGGCTGCTGACCGTAGCCGTAGCCGCCACCACTGGGGGGCTGCTGGCCATAGCCGCCGCCGCTCGGCGGTTGCTGGCCGTAACCGCCGCCGGGCGGCGGTTGCTGACCGTAACCGCCGCCGGGCGGTTGCGCGCCGTAGCCCCCGCTACCGCCCTGGTCCCCGTAGCTCATGCGTCTGGCTCCTCAGATGGTTCGTGACGAGTTGCACCGGCAGCTTATTGACTAAACGTTTGCCTGGAGACGAGAGGTTCACCGGCGCGGGCAATTCGTAATACGAGCGTCACCGAGTGCGAACCCGAAGGAGAGAGAGGCCCCCATGGTTCGTTCAGGCCCGCGAGCGCAGGCCTAGGCGGTGGGGTCGTCGCCGCGGTCGAGGGCGTCCCAGAGGGCGCGGTCGTCGCCGGGCCGGGCGCGCGCCTTGGGCGTGCCGCGCTCGTACCGGTCGGACATGCCCGCCCAGCGTCCGCCGCGGGTCAC
>NZ_JBEXUP010000049.1:0-58486 GCF_040614375.1 Nonomuraea sp. NPDC005983 | reverse complement strand
GCGACGTCCAGCCCGCCCGCGGCGGCGAACCCGGCGAGCGCCCGCTCGGTCGCCGGGTCGAGCGTCGTGCACGCGGGCAGGACGATCGCGGCATAGGACTCTTCCGCGACCTCCAACCGCGCCGCGACCTCCTGCCGGGGGTCCCCGGCATCAGGCGGGGAGGGCCGGAGGGTGGCGCGTTGGATCGAGTCGTCGTCGATGACGTCGGCGTCGAGGCCGAGGAGGTCCAGGGTGCCGGGGATCATGCGGAACCACGCCATCTCGCCCACGATCTCCCGGTAGACCTGCTGCGCCCGGGACGCCTCCGCGTCCACGCCGTCGAGCCGGGTGCCGGACTGGACGGTCGCCGTGGGTATGAGGACCGCGATGTCGCAGTCGTGGCGTCCGAGCGAGAGCGCCGCGCACAGGCGGGTGACGGCGTCGGCGAAGACGCGGTGGTGCCGCCAGTACGGCTGACGCCAGTCCGTGGACGGCGGGGCCCACTCCCACCATCCGGCCTTGGTCGTGTAGTACACGGCGTGCGGGTTGTACAGGGTGGCCCCGGCGCGCAGCCAGGGGAGCAGCCAGTCGAACGTCTCCTCCAGCGTGCCGCCCCATCCGCTGGAGTGGAACGCCTCGATCCAGGTGCGCGGCCTGCCGTACAGGTGGGCGAGCGAGGAGTGCACGCGGGCGTCGCCGTGGTGGTCGGAGCCGGGCGCGCTGAACCAGCGGTGGGTGCGCGCGTAGTCGGCGTACAGCTGGACGCCTTCGACCGGGTGCCCGGCACGGGCCGGGTCCTGCTGGTCGCAGCCGCTGAGCAGGCCGTGGCGGTCGTGCCACGCGGCGAGCGGCCGGAAGAACGCCTCCTCCGCGAGCTCGGCTCGGGTGCGCTGGTAGTCGCGGCGGACACGGCCCGCCTCGCCGCCGTCCTGCCACAGCATCGGCAGGTGGGGGACGAGGTCGTAGCCGCGGCGCCGCTCGAACTCCGCGGCGAAATCGGCCGACCAGGTGGGGATCGTGGGCAGCTCGTCCTGGAAGGAGCCGGCGATGACGCCGCCGAGCCGGTGCCCGAGCCTGCGCTCGAACTCGCCGTGGACGCGGTCGATCAGCGCCGCGCACGCCTCGGCGGACAGGTAGTCGAAGCCGCGGGTGGTCACCGACCCATCGGGGGCCAGCCACCGGCCGGCGAAGCGGGGCTCCTCGTCGACGAGGCGGGCCTGGATGTCGGCGCCCGAGAAGCCGAGCTGGTCGTAGAACCACAGGGAGACCCCGAGCTCCGCGGCGTCGTCGCACACCTGCTCCAGCAGGGCCCACCAGGCTTCGGAGAAGAACGGCGGGTCGTCGGCGTCGGAGCCGAACATCGGCCCTGACGGCGCCAGGTTGAGGATCACCAGGTTCCACACGCCGCCCTCGACGAACCGTTCGAGCTGCCAGCGCAGCCGGTCGCGCCGCAGCGGCTCGCCGCTCCACCACCAGATGGCCGCGGGGGAGTGGGTGCGGGGCGGTTCGCGCAGGATCTCGGCGAGTTCCGGCGGCAGGGTCATGACGGCTCCAGTGGGGGGATGACCTGCGCCGCGGCGGGACGGCAGGGGAGGCGGAGGGGAGCGTGTCGTAACGCGGCCTTCACATTGGCATGTGATCCTCACGCTGTCCAGCGTTAAAATCTCGGCACATCCCGTCGGTGGCACTCCCGCCCAGGGGAGCGCAGCGAGCGACTCTCGCCGATGTGCCGGTGATCCTCCCGGTAAGAGCCGGACGCTGAGCCGCTCACCTCGCGTTATCATGCATGTTACGTTCACATCAAGTTTGCTAAGTTCCGTGACAGGGGCCGCGGGATCACTCCCACGGGGGCGTGCCGGCCTGACCTGGGCGGATGACCGGTCTGCGGTCGCCAGGGCCGCTGGTGGAGGACGCGCGGGGGAATCGGTCCGGGCGTAATCTGGATTATGTCGGCTCAGCCCTGACGACCTGGTGACCCGAGGGCTGAGCGGGTGGAGCATCCATGACTGAGGTGGCATCGAACAGCGCGAGGACGTCCAGGCTGCCCGCCGAGCTGACCAGCTTCGTGGGGCGCCGGCACGAAACAGCCGAGGTCAAGCGGTTGCTGGCCGATTCCAGGCTGGTGACGCTCGTCGGCGTGGGGGGCGTCGGCAAGACCCGGCTGGCCCTGCGGGTCGCGGTCGACCTGCGGCGCGCGTTCCGCGACGGCGTGTGGCTGGTCGAGCTCGCGGCATTGGAGAACCCCGAGCTGCTCCCCCAGATGGTGGCCGAAACCCTGGACATCCATGACCGCTCCGTGCGGCCCACGATGGAGGTTCTCACCGACCACCTGCGCGACAAGCAGCTGCTCCTGGTCCTCGACAACTGCGAGCACCTGCTCGACGCGTCCGCCGTCCTGGCGGAGATACTGGTCCGCGCCGCGCCCGAGCTCCGAATCCTGGCGACCAGCCGGCAGGCGCTCGGCGTGCCGGGCGAGCAGACGATGCCCGTGCCGGCACTGCCGATGCCGGACCGCGAGAGCGCCATGCTCTCCACCGATGCACTGGCGCAACTGGACGCGGTACGGCTGCTCGCCGAGCGCGCCAAGGCCGTGCTGCCCGGCTTCGCCGTCACCGACGCCAACAGGGAGACCGTGGCGCGGCTCTGCCGGGGCCTCGACGGCATCCCGCTCGCGATCGAGCTGGCGGCCGTCCGGTTGCGGGCCATCTCCGTCGACCAGCTGCTGACACGGCTGGAGGACCGGTTCCGGCTGCTCACGGTGGGGTCACGGGCCGCGCTGCCCCGGCAGCAGACGCTGCGGGCGCTGATCGACTGGAGCTACACCCTGTGCACCGAGCACGAGCGCCTGCTCTGGGAGCGGCTGTCCGTGTTCACCGGCGGTCTGGACCTGGAAGCGGCCGAGCAGGTGTGCACCGGCGACGGCATCACCCCCGAGGAGATCGCCGGCCTGATGATCGGCTTGGTGGACAAGTCCATCCTCGTCCGGGAAGAGCATGACTCGTCGGTGCGGTACCGGCTGCTGGAGACCATCCGCCAGTACGGACGCGACCGGCTGCGCGAGTCCGGCAGGGAGACCGAGGTGCGGCGCCGGCACCGCGACTGGTGCCAGGACCTCGTGCTCCGCGCGCAGCACGGCTGGTACGGGCCCGACCAGGTCGCCTGGTTCGCGCGGCTGCGCACCGAGCACGGCAACCTCCGCACGGCCCTGGACTTCTGCCTGTCCACACCCGGCGAGATCGAGCCCGGCCTGGTCATCGCGACGGCGCTACGGTACTACTGGATCGCCGCCGGCTCCCTGCACGAGGGGCGCAACCGGCTCGGCCACCTGCTCGCCATCGACACGGAGCCGACCCCCACCCGCGCCCGGGCTCTGTGCCTCAACGCGCGGCTCGCCGTCCTGCAGAGCGACTTCGCGGTCGCGGCGGTCATGCTGGACGAGGCCCGCGAGCTGGGCCGCAGGTTCGACGACCCGGCGGTCATGGCGGGAGCCGCGTACGTCTCCGGCCTCGCGGCCCTGGTCAGGCGGGACCTCACAGGAGCGCTGACCCTCCTCGGCGAGGCGCTCGAAGGTCACCGCCGGACCGACGACCCGATGGGCATCGTGAACTCGCTGATCTACCTCGCCACCGCGCACTCGCTCCTCGGCGACTCCGAGGAGGCCGTCGCGCTGTTCGAGGAGTGTCTGACCATCTGCGAGGCGCAACGCGAGCACTGGTTCAGGTCGTACGCGCTGTGGATGTTCGGCATCGAGGTGTGGAGGCAGGGCGACACGCGGCGAGGCGTGGAGATGGAGCGCCAGGCCATGCGGCTCAAGGAGCCCTTCGACGACCGCCTGGGCCAGGCCCTGTGCACCGAGGCGCTGGCCTGGATGGCCGCCGGCAGTGGCGACGGCGAGCGCGCCGCCGTCCTGCTGGGAGCCCTGCGGGAGATCTGGCGCTCCTTCGGCGGCCCGCTGTTCGGCTACCTCGGCGGGTACCACGACGAGTGCGAGACGGCGGCACGGGAGATGCTCGGCGACAGGAGGTTCGACGCCGCCATCCAGCGGGGCACCGGGCTCACCCACGAGGAGGCGTTCGAGTGCGCCATGGTCGACAGGATGTCGGATCAGCGGCGCTCGCGAGAGCCCTCGCAGCTGACCCGCAGGGAGATGGAGATCGCCAGGCTCGTCGCCGAGGGGATGAGCAACAAGGAGATCGCGGCCGCGCTGGTGATCGCCCAGCGGACCGCAGAGGGGCACGTCGAGCACATCCTGTCCAAGCTCGGGTTCAACTCGCGCGTCCAGATCGCCGCCTGGGTCGGCGGCCAGGACTAGCGCCGGTGGCCCTCCCGCCGGGTGTGGCGGCCAGGCTGCGATCTGCTTTCCGGCGGAACCCCGCCCCCGTGTTGATCGTTTAGGCGTGCGGCTGACACAAACAACCTTCGACAGGGAGAACAAGCCGTGGTCTTCAAACGGATGCTGGGTGCTTTCGGCGTCGGCGCCCCCTCGGTGGACACCGTCCTGGCCACCTCGCGGATCCAGCCGGGCGGGCTGCTGTCCGGCGAGGTCCGGCTCTCCGGCGGGGACTTCGACGCCGACATCGAGCACATCACCCTCGGCCTGGTCGCACGGGTGGAGATCGAGCACGGCGACGGCGAGCAGGCCGGGCTCGGCGAGTTCTCCCGCGTCCAGGTCTCCGGCCCGTTCACGCTGCGCAAGGGCGAGAACCGCACCATCGACTTCCAGGTCCCGGTGCCGTGGGAGACGCCGATCAGCGAGATCGGCGGCCGGCCGCTGGCGGGCATGGCGCTCGGCGTCCGCACCGAGCTGGCCATCGCCAAGGCCGTCGACAAGGGCGATCTCGACATGATCGCGGTCGAGCCGCTGCCGTCGCAGCTGCGCATCCTGGACGCGTTCCTGCAGCTCGGCTTCTACTTCAACTCCGCCGACCTGGAGGCCGGGCACCTGTACGGGGTGCACCAGGAGCTGCCGTTCTACCAGGAGATCGAGTTCTACCCGCCCAGCCAGCACGCCGGGGTCGTGGGCGAGGTCGAGCTCACCTTCGTGGCGAGCCCGTCGGGGCTGGAGGTCGTCCTGGAGGCTGACAAGCGCGCGGGCCGCTACTCCTCCGGCGACGCCATCGGCCGCTTCCACGTCAGCCACGAGGACGCCCTGCGCACCGACTGGCCCAGCGAGATCGACCGCTGGCTGGCCGGGCTGAGCCAGTACGCCCACGGCGGCTACGGCCACCCCGGGTATGGCCACGGCGGCCACCACGGCGACTACGGCAACCCGCAGCACTACGGCCACCACGAGCCGCACTACGAGCAGCACCGCAGCGGGCCCGGCTGGGGCGCGGTGGCCGCGGCCGGCGCCGCCGGTGTGGTAGGCGGTCTCGTGGCGGGCGAGATCGTCGAGGAGATCTTCGAAGGCGACGAGGACGAGGGCGGAGACAGCGACTGGTAGGCCTCGCCCGCAGGGGCCCATGAGTCGGCAGCCCGTCACCGGTTCGGTGGCGGGCTGTTTCACGTGCCACCGTCGCCTCCAGGGGACGGCCTTGCCGCGTCACTCTCCGTGAGTGATCGACACATCGTATTGACGTTTTCTTGACGCCTTCACCTGGTAAAACGCCCCTTTGCCGTGAGTAGTGTGCAATCCGGCTTTACGTGGTCTTGATGTGGGGGTGGCCGGAATGGTGCTGGCGGAACGGCCAGGGCCGACGGAGAGGACGCTGCGATCGTGGCTGTTGGAGGGCCTGCAGACCGACCGTAAGCAGATCGAGCACGGCCCGCACGTGAAGCACCCGTGGTGGCGGGTGATGTGCCTGACCGGCGTCGACTACTTCTCCACGCTGGGCTACCAGCCGGGGATCGCCGCGCTGGCGGCCGGGCTGCTGTCGCCGCTGGCCACCCTGCTCCTGGTGGCGCTGACGTTGCTGGGCGCGCTGCCGGTCTACCGGCGGGTGGCCGCGGAGAGCCCGTACGGGCAGGGCTCGATCGCGATGCTGGAGAAGCTCGCGCCGCAGTGGTGGGGCAAGTTCTTCGTGCTGGCCCTGCTCGGGTTCGCGGCCACGGACTTCGTGATCACGATGACGCTGTCGGCGGCCGACGCCACCGCGCACATCCTGGAGAACCCGTTCGTCCCCGATTTCCTGCAGGGGCAGCGGGTGCTGGTCACGCTCGTCCTGCTGGCGCTGCTCGGCGGGGTGTTCCTGATGGGGTTCACCGAGGCGATCGGCATCGCGGTCGTGCTCGTCTTCGTCTACCTCGGACTCAACGCGGTGGTGGTGGCCGCCGCGATCGTCCACCTGCTGGAAGCCCCCCACCTGGTCGTCGACTGGAAACAGGCGCTGAGCGTGAACTACAGCAGCCCGCTGGCGATGATCGGGCTGTCGCTCCTGGTGATGCCCAAGCTCGCGCTGGGCATGTCCGGGTTCGAGACCGGCGTGGCCGTGATGCCGGTGGTCAAGGGCGACGTCCAGCAGCGGATCCAGGGCACGAGACGGCTGCTCACCACGGCCGCGGTGATCATGAGCGTCTTCCTGATCTTCACCAGCTTCCTGACCACCGTGCTCATCCCGCACCAGGAGTTCCTGGAGGGCGGCAGGGCGAACGGGCGCGCCCTGGCGTACCTGGCCCACGGCTACCTCGGCGACTGGTTCGGCACCGCGTACGACGTGAGCACGATCGCGATCCTCTGGTTCGCCGGGGCCTCGGCGATGGCGGGCCTGATCAACCTGGTGCCGCGGTACCTGCCCCGGTACGGCATGGCGCCGGAGTGGACGGGCGCGGTGCGCCCGCTCGTGCTGGTGTTCTCGGTCATCGGGTGCGCGATCACGATCATCTTCGACGCGGACGTGGACGCGCAGGGCGGCGCGTACGCGACCGGCGTGCTGGTGCTGATGCTGTCGGCGGCGGTCGCGGTGACGCTGTCGGCGTACCGGAAGCGTCAGCGCGGGGCGACGGCCGGGTTCGGCCTGATCGCGGCGGTCCTGGCGTACACGCTGGTGGACAACGTCTTCGAGCGTCCCGACGGGGTCAAGATCGCCTCGTTCTTCATCGCGGCCATCATCGTCACCTCGCTGGTCTCGCGGGCGACCCGCTCCACGGAGCTGCGCGTCACCGAGGTACGTCTTGATCCGCTGGCGGAGGAGTTCGTCAACGGGGCGGCCGGCGAGATCCACCTGATCGCCAACGAGCCGCACGAGCGCGACCAGCGCGAGTACAACGACAAGCTGCGCGAGCAGTGGATCAACCATCGGCTGCGCAGCTCCGAGCCGGTCATGTTCGTGGAGGTCTCCGTGCCCGACGCCTCGGAGTTCGAGACCGAGCTGCACGTCATGGGCGAGGAGCGATACGGGCACAAGATCCTGCGCATCGAGAGCTCTGCGGTGCCGAACTCGCTCGCGGCGCTGCTGCTCTACCTGCGCGACCGCACCGGCCGCCCGCCGCACATCTACTTCCACTGGGCCGAGGGCAACCCGATCGTGGCGATGCTGCGTTACCTCGTCTTCGGCGGTGGCGACGTGCCCCCTCTCACCCGCGAGGTGCTCCGCAAGGCGGAGCCCGACCTCGAGCGCAGGCCGCACGTCCACGTCGGGTGAGGCGCCCCCCTTGGTCTTTTTGCGCGTCAAGACTCCGCAAGGGTTCGGGGTATCCGCGTAGCGGTTGCGTCAGGACGACCACGAGCCGTGCCGGGGCGGGGCAGAGTCGATGAACGAATGCGCAAAAAGGGGGATTTGTTCATGGACCAGTACGGCTGGCCGCCCTTCCCGGTGCCCGAGCCCGCGAGCCCGTACGAGATCGAGATCGAGCGCGACCGGCTCCGCGAGATCAGGTCCGGGCTCGCGGACGCGGCCGCGCCGCTCGACGACGCGCTCGCTGCCCTCGTCGGCCTGACCGTGGCGGAGTCGGCGTTCACCTCCTTCACCTACTCACTGGCCCTCGCCTACAACGAGGTCGAGGCGTGCACCGCCCAGGAGCTCAGGCACAAGGCCGAGGACACGGTCCAGGTGCACGACGGGCTCGGTGCGTCCCTCGCCACCTGGGTGGCCGCGGAGCACGCCAGCACGCTGAGAACGGCGTGACGCTCGACGGCGGAGCCCGGCTGGCGAAGCTGAGCCTCGAGGTCGGGGCGGGCGCGGCGCTGACGCTGTCGGCGCTGGGCGTGCCCCTCGGCTGGCCGTTCGTCGGCAGGATGTACATCCACCAGTACGACCCCAAGGCGTTCTTCGACGCCGCCGGAACCTGGCTCAAGATCGCGGACGACGTGGGCGAGGCCAGGCGTCGCATCGGGGAACTCGTCGGCGGGGTCTCAGTAAAGGGCTGGCGGAGCGAGGACGGCAGGGCCTTCCAACACCGGATGGACCGCTATCTCGGGGACCTGGCGAGCATCCATATCCGGGCCCGCGTCACCGCCGCCGTGCTCTACGTGGTGGCTGCCGCCCTGCTCGCGATGGTCATGTTCCAGTGGCTGGTGGCCACGGCGATGGCGGCCGTCGCCGCCTGGGTGCTCCTCGCGACCGTCACCCCCATCAGCCTCGTGGGCGCCCGCGTCCTGGCGCACAACGTGCTGGCGGACATGTACGCCGTCTACCAGATGGTGGAGTCCGGGGTGGACACCGTGCTCCACGTCGCCGCCGGGGCGCTGGGCGTCACGATCGCGGGCGACATCCTGGTCGAGGCGGTCGACGGGGACTTCAGCACGATTGGCGACCTCGCCGCGGGCACCCTCGCGCAGGGCCCCCTTCTCGTCTGGGGCTCCGCGAACCGGTTCGAGCGTGACCTGACCGCCCAGGGCCTGGGCGGCGAGATGCCGCTGCGCGCGGGCTTCGCGCAGGCGGCGGGTGCCAAGGCCGTCAACGACGTCGCGAGCGGCAGTCAGACCGTCACCGGTCGGCACGTCCCGGAGCAGGACGAGGACGGCTCCTACGCCGTTCCGTGGGAGTGAGCCGCTCGCTCGTAGGGATCGTGTCAACAATCCGCCTCATGGCGTATGAAAGCCGTCAAGAAGTGCAAAATCCCCCAAATTCCGGGATTTGCTTTCCTTGTGACCACCTGTCCGGTGGTCGAGAAAGTCCTTTCCGGAACTGAGGAGTGGGGATGGCAGACGTCATCTTCGTCGCCCTGACGATCGCGGTCTTCGTGATCCTCGGGCTGGTCGTCAAGGCGGTGGAACGGCTGTGAGCGAGCGAACCATCGGACACAGCAGCGCCGCGCTCGCAGGTCTGACGGAGGAGGACCTGTGAGGGAGCGCAGCGAGCGAACCATCGGACACAGCAGCGCCGCGCTCGCAGGTCTGACGGAGGAAGACCTGTGAGCGCCGTCAACGCCATCGGTCTCGCCGTGGTCGTCGGCCTGGTGATCTTCATCGTCGTGGCCCTTCTCTTCCCGGAGCGTTTCTGATGCCCCCGACGATGGCCGGGATCCTCTTCATGGGGTCCCTCATCCTCGCCCTGGCCCTGTGCTACCGGCCGCTGGGCGACTACATGTACCGCGTCTACACCGGCGCCCGGCACAGCGCCGTCGAGCGGGTGATCTACCGGCTGCTCGGCGTCAAGCCCGACACCGAGCAGCGCTGGGGCGTCTACGCGCGCGGCGTGCTGGCCTTCTCGGTGCTGTCGATCCTGTTCCTGTACGGCCTGCAGCGCATCCAGGACCACCTGTTCCTGAGCCTCGGCATGAAGCCCGTCGAGCCCGCGATGGCCTGGAACACCGCCGTCAGCTTCGTCACCAATACCAACTGGCAGGCGTACTCGGGCGAGTCGACCATGGGGCACGTGGTGCAGACCGCGGGCCTGGCCGTGCAGAACTTCGTGTCGGCGGCCGTCGGCATGTCGGTGGCCATGGCGCTGGTGCGCGGCTTCGCCCGCAAGAAGTCCGACACCCTGGGCAACTTCTGGGTCGACCTGGTCCGCGGCACGCTCCGCATCCTGCTGCCGATCGCGTTCGTCGGCGCGCTCCTGCTGGTGGCCGGCGGCGCCATCCAGAACTTCGGTGACCACTTCACCTGGGCCACGCTGACCGGAGGCGAGCAGACGTTCACCCCGGCCGCCGCGGCCAGCCAGGAGGCCATCAAGGACCTGGGCACCAACGGCGGCGGCATCTTCAACGCCAACTCCGCCCATCCGTTCGAGAATCCGACGTCCTGGACGAACTGGCTGACCATCTTCCTGCTGGTGGTGATCGCGTTCTGCATGCCGCGCACGTTCGGCCGGATGGTCGGCGACAACCGGCAGGGATACGCGATCGTCTCGGTCATGGCGGTCATCGCCCTCATCAGCCTCGGCGTGACGAACTGGTCGGAGCTGAGCGCGAACGGCACCGTGCCGCAGGCGATCGGCCAGGCCATGGAGGGCAGGGAGGCCCGCTTCGGGGTGTCGAACTCGGGCACGTTCGCCACCGCCACCACGCTGACGTCCACAGGCGCCGTCGACTCCTTCCACGACTCCTACACGGCCATCGGCGGCGGCATGCTGATCTTCAACATGCTGCTCGGCGAGGTCGCGCCGGGCGGCGTCGGATCGGGTCTGTACGGAATCCTGATCCTCGCCGTGATCACGGTGTTCGTGGCGGGCCTGATGGTCGGTCGCACGCCGGAGTACCTGGGCAAGAAGATCGGCGCCCGCGAGATCAAGCTGGCCTCCCTGTACTTCCTGGTCACCCCGATGCTGGTGCTGGTCGGCACCTCCGTGGCGATGGCCACGCAGACGGGCCGCGCGGCGATCCTGAACGCCGGGCCGCACGGGCTGTCGGAGATCCTCTACGCCTACACGAGCGCATCGAACAACAACGGCTCCGCGTTCGCGGGTGTCAGCGTGAACACCCCCTTCCACAACACCACGCTCGGCCTGTGCATGGCGTTCGGCCGGTTCCTGCCGATCGTGCTCGTCCTGGCGCTGGCAGGGTCGCTGGCCAGGCAGGCGCCGGTTCCGGTCTCCGCGGGCACGCTGCCCACCCACCGGCCGCAGTTCGTCGGCATGGTCGTCGGCGTGACGCTCATCCTGGTCGCCCTGACGTTCCTCCCGGCGCTCGCGCTCGGCCCCCTCGCAGAAGGACTGCTCTGACATGTCATCCCCAGTGCTCGAAGCGCCGGGCAAGGCGTCCGCGCCGAAGAACGGCAGGGTCGGCGGCGGCCTGCTCGACCCCAGGCAGATGGTCAGGTCGCTGCCGGACGCGCTGAAGAAGCTGAATCCGGCCACCCTGTGGCGCAACCCGGTCATGTTCATCGTGGAGGTCGGTGCGGTCTTCAGCACCGTCCTCGCGATCCTGCGGCCGTCGTTCTTCGCCTGGGCCATCGTGGTGTGGCTGTGGCTGACCGTGGTCTTCGCCAACCTGGCCGAGGCGGTGGCCGAGGGGCGCGGCAAGGCGCAGGCGGCCACGCTGCGTAAGGCCAAGACCGACACCCAGGCCAGGCGGCTGAAGAACCGGGACAAGCCCGGTGAGTGGGACCTGGTCGGCGCGCCCGAGCTGCGGCAGGGCGACGTCGTCGTCGTCGAGGCCGGGGAGATCATCCCGGGCGACGGTGACGTGGTGGAGGGCATCGCGTCCGTGGACGAGTCGGCCATCACGGGCGAGTCCGCGCCGGTGATCCGCGAGTCCGGCGGCGACCGGTCCGCGGTGACCGGCGGCACCAAGGTGCTGTCGGACCGGATCATCGTCCAGATCACCCAGAAGCCCGGCGAGAGCTTCATCGACCGCATGATCGCCCTCGTCGAAGGTGCCAACCGGCAGAAGACGCCGAACGAGATCGCGCTCAACATCCTGCTCGCCGCGCTGACGATCATCTTCCTGGCCGCCACCGCGACGATGCAGCCGCTGGCGATCTTCTCCAAGTCGATCAACCCGGGCGTGCCCGATTCGATCGCGCTCACCTCCGACGGCGTCACCGGGATCGTGCTGGTCTCGCTGATCGTCTGCCTCATCCCGACCACGATCGGCGCGCTGCTGTCGGCCATCGGCATCGCCGGGATGGACCGGCTCGTCCAGCGCAACGTGCTGGCGATGAGCGGGCGGGCGGTCGAGGCCGCCGGTGACGTGTCCACGCTGCTGCTGGACAAGACCGGCACCATCACGCTGGGCAACCGGCAGGCGTCGGAGTTCGTCCCGGTCGACGGTGTCACCGAGGAGGAGTTGGCCGCGGCGGCGCAGCTGTCCAGCCTCGCCGACGAGACGCCGGAGGGCCGCTCGATCGTGGTCTTCGCCAAGCAGCGCTACGGTCTGCGCGAGCGCCAGCCGGGCGAGCTGGCGCACGCCGAGTGGGTGCCGTTCACCGCGCAGACCCGCATGTCCGGGGTGAACCTGGACAGCCGCGAGGTGCGCAAGGGCGCGGCCACCGCGGTGATGAAGTGGGTGCGCGACAGCGGCGGCCACCCGACCGACGAGGTCGGCCACCTCGTGGACGGCATCTCCGGCTCCGGTGGCACCCCGCTGGTGGTGGCGGAGAAGGGCCGCGTGCTCGGCGTCATCCACCTCAAGGACGTCGTCAAGCAGGGCATGCGCGAGCGCTTCGACGAGATGCGCCGGATGGGCATCCGCACGGTGATGATCACCGGTGACAACCCGCTGACCGCCAAGGCCATCGCGGACGAGGCCGGGGTGGACGACTTCCTGGCCGAGGCCACCCCCGAGGACAAGCTCGCGCTCATCAGGAAGGAGCAGGAAGGCGGCCGCCTGGTCGCGATGACCGGCGACGGCACCAACGACGCCCCCGCGCTCGCGCAGTCCGACGTCGGCGTGGCCATGAACACCGGCACGTCCGCCGCCAAGGAGGCGGGCAACATGGTCGACCTCGACTCCAACCCGACCAAGCTCATCGAGATCGTCGAGATCGGCAAGCAGCTGCTGATCACGCGGGGCGCGCTGACCACGTTCTCGATCGCCAACGACATCGCCAAGTACTTCGCGATCATCCCGGCCATGTTCGCGGCGGTCTACCCCGGCCTGGACGCGCTCAACATCATGCGCCTGAGCAGTCCGCAGTCGGCGGTCCTGTCGGCGGTCGTGTTCAACGCCCTGGTGATCATCGCGTTGATCCCGCTCGCCCTGCGGGGCGTCCGCTACCGGCCGTCCAGCGCGTCCAAGCTGCTCAGCCGCAACCTCTACCTCTACGGCCTGGGCGGGATCGTCGTCCCGTTCATCGGCATCAAGATCATCGACCTCTTCATTCAGTTCCTTCCGGGGATGTCATAAATGGACCGTCTACCTAGCTGGATCCGTCAGCACGTGGCCGCGCTCCGCGCGCTGCTCGTCCTGACCGTGGTGACCGGCGTCATCTACCCGTTGGCGGCCACCGGAGTGGCCCAGGCGGTGTTCAACGGCGAGGCCAACGGCTCGCTGGTCGAGCGTGACGGCAAGACCGTCGGCAGCGCGATCATCGGCCAGAAGTTCACCGACAAGGACGGCGACCCGGTCAAGAAGTACTTCCAGTCCCGCCCGTCTGCCGCCGGCGACGGCTACGACCCGCTGTCCAGCGCCGCCAGCAACCTGGGCCCCGAGGACGTCCTGGACGTCCTGCCGAACCCCCAGGGCGCCGACGCCGCCGCGAAGGAGGGCAAGCAGTCGCTGCTCACGCAGGTCTGCGCCCGCTCCAAGGCGGTCGGCGAGCTGGAAGGCGTCAGCGGCGCCCGTCCGTACTGCACCGCCGACGGCGTGGGCGCGGTGCTGAAGGTCTTCCCCGACCGGGCCGTCAGCGTCAACCAGGCCTGCCCCGCGACCCCGTTCGTCGCCACCTACAAGGGCCTCAAGGTGGAGTGCGGCAAGCCGGGCGAGGACTACGCGGCGGGCAGGACCGTCCCGGTCAGGGGCGGCGCGGGCAAGCCGGCCGTCCCCGCCGACGCGGTGACGGCGAGCGGCTCGGGCCTGGACCCGCACATCTCCGTCGCCTACGCCGACCTCCAGGCTCCCCGCGTGGCCAAGGAGCGCGGGCTCCCCGTCGAGCGGGTGCGGAGCCTGATCGCGGCGAACACCACCGGCAGGGCGCTCGGCTTCATGGGCGACCCGGTGGTGAACGTGCTCGAACTCAACCTGGCCCTCGACCGGCCATGACCAGGGGCCGCCTGCGGGTCTACCTCGGGTCCGCGCCCGGGGTCGGCAAGACGTACGCGATGCTGTGCGAGGGCCGCAGGGGGCTGGAGCGCGGCAGGGACGTGGTCGTGGGCTTCGTCGAGACCCACGGCCGCGCCCGCACCGCGGTCCTGCTCGACGGGGTGGAGGTGATCCCGCGCAAGAGCATGCTCTACCGGGGGAGCACCTTCACCGAGCTGGACGTGGACGCGGTCATCGCCCGCGCGCCCAAGGTGGCGCTGATCGACGAGCTGGCCCACACCAACGTGCCCGGCTCGAAGAACGTCAAGCGCTGGCAGGACATCGACGAGATCCTCGACGCCGGCATCGACGTCATCTCCACGGTCAACATCCAGCACCTGGAGTCGGTCAACGACGTCGTCCAGGAGATCACCGGCGTGCCGCAGCGGGAGACCGTCCCGGACGAGGTGGTCCGGCGGGCCGACCAGGTCGAGCTGGTGGACATGTCGCCGGAGGCGCTGCGCCGCCGTATGGCGCACGGCAACGTGTACGCGCCGGAGAAGGTCGACGCGGCCCTGTCGAACTACTTCCGGGTCGGCAACCTGACCGCGCTGCGCGAGCTCGCCCTGCTGTGGGTCGCGGGCAAGGTCGACGACCAGCTCGACCGCTACCGCGCCGACCACGGCATCGCCGCCACCTGGGAGGCGCGTGAACGGGTCGTGGTCGCCCTGACCGGCGGGCCGGAGGGCGACACGCTGGTGCGGCGCGCCGCGCGCGTCGCCGCCCGCAGCAAGGGCGCCGACCTGCTGGCCGTCCACGTGACCAGCTCCGACGGGCTGGCCGGAGGCGACCCGGCCACCCTGGCCCGGCAGCGGACGCTGGTCGAGGACCTGGGCGGCACCTACCACCAGGTCGTCGGCGACGACATCCCCGGGGCGCTGCTGGAGTTCGCCCGCGGGGTCAACGCCACCCAGCTGGTGCTCGGGGCGTCGAGGCGCGGGCGGTTCGCGCAGATCCTCTCCCGGGGCGTGGGGGTGGAGACGACGGCCCGGTCCGGCTCGATCGACGTCCACATGATCACCCATGCCGAGGCCAAGAAGGGCCGCCGCCGCCCGTCCCGCTCACGCGCCGCGCTCACCCGCAAGCGGCGGCTGACCGGCTGGGCGATGGCGGTGGCGGGGATGCCGCTGCTCACCGCGGTCCTGAGCGTCTTCAGGGACGAGCTCAGCCTGCCGAGCGAGATCCTGTTCTTCCTGGTCATGACGGTCGGCGTGGCACTGGCCGGCGGCATGTGGCCGGCCATCACGGCGGCCGTCGGCGGGTCGCTCCTGCTCAACTGGTACTTCACGCCGCCGATCGGCGAGTTCACCATCTCCGACCCGGAGAACCTCTTCGCGCTCGTCGTCTTCGTCGTGGTCGCGGTCGCGGTCAGCACCATCGTGGACATCGCGGCCCGCCGGACGAGAGAGGCGGCACGAGCCCACGCCGACGCCGAGGTGCTCTCCACGCTGGCCGGGCACGTCCTGCGCGGCGAGGCGGCCGTGCCGTCGCTGCTGTCGCGGCTGCGCGAGACGTTCGGGCTGTCGTCGGTCACGCTGCTCGAACACGTCGGCAAGCCGGGCCCGGAGGACCAGACCCAGCCGGAGTCCTGGCGGATCGTCGCCACGTCCGGGGGAGCGCCGTGCACGAGCCCGTCCAGCGGGGACACGGACGTGACCATCGACGACACCCTGGTCCTGGCCGTGCGGGGCCGGCTGCTCGACGCCTCCGACCGCAGGGTGCTGGAGGCGTTCGCCGCCGAGACGGCCATCGCGCTGCGACAGCAGCGGCTGGAGGAGGAGGCCGAGCTGGCCAAGCCGCTCGCCGAAGCTGACAGGATGCGCACCGCGCTGCTCGCCGCCGTCAGCCACGACCTGCGCACCCCGCTCGCCTCGGCCAAGGCGGCCGTCGAGAGCCTGGCCAACACCGAGGTCGACTGGTCCGACGAGGACCGCGCCGAACTGCTGGAGACCGCCGACGAGTCGCTGGCCAAGCTCGACCGCCTGGTCGCGAACCTGCTCGACATGAGCCGCCTGCAGGCCGGCGTGCTGGGGCTCGCGCTGCAGCCGGTCGCGCTCGAGGACGTCGTGCCCCGGGCGGTCGACGACCTCGGCCCGTTCTGCGACCGCATCGACGGCGACATCCCCGTCGACCTGCCCGAGGTCGTCGCCGACCCGGCCCTGCTGGAACGGGTGCTGGTCAACCTGATGTCCAACGCCGTCCGCTACAGCCCGCCGAACCAGCAGGTCGTGGTCGCCGCCAGCTGGCACGGGGAGAACGTCGAGGTCCGCGTGATCGACCGTGGCCCCGGCATCCCGCCGGAGGCGCACGACCGGGTCTTCATGCCGTTCCAGCGGTTGGGCGACCGCGACAACCACTCGGGTGTCGGGCTCGGCCTCGCGCTGTCCCGCGGGCTGGCCGAGGCCATGGGCGGCACCCTCGTCCCGGACGAGACCCCAGGGGGAGGACTCACCATGACACTCACGCTGCCGCTCGCCACCCCGGCGCGGTCCCGGCCCGTGGAGGAGAGCGCATGACCCGCGTCCTCATCGTCGACGACGAACCGCAGATCCTGCGCGCCCTGCGGATCAACCTGGTCGCCCGCCACTACGAGGTGGCCGTGGCCGCCGACGGCAGCTCCGCGCTCAAGCAGGCCGCCGACTGGTCGCCCGACCTCGTCATCCTGGATCTCGGGCTGCCGGACCTCGACGGCGTGGACGTGATCCACGGCCTGCGCGGCTGGTCCCAGGTTCCGATCATCGTCCTGTCCGGCAGGGTGAGCAACTACGACAAGATCGACGCGCTGGACGCCGGAGCCGACGACTACGTCACCAAGCCGTTCGGGATCGAGGAGCTGCTCGCCCGCGTCCGCGCCGTCTCCCGGCGCGCCGCCGTCCGCGAGGCCGAGCTCGCGCGGGTCCAGGTCGGCGAGCACGTGGTGGACCTGACCAGCAAGACCATCTCGGGAGGCGTCCGGCTGACCCCCACCGAGTGGCACCTCCTGGAGATCCTGCTGCGCAACCCCGGCAAGCTCATCAGCCAGCGCCAGCTGCTCGTCGAGGTGTGGGGCGACAAGCATCTGAAGGAGACGCACTACCTGCGCCAGTACCTGGCGCAACTGCGCAAGAAGCTCGAACGCGACCCAGGCCGCCCCGTCCACCTGATCACCGAGCCCGGCATGGGCTACCGCTTCAACCCCTGAGAGCACATCCATGGCAGCATCCGTGAAAACCGGCGCGAGAGAGCCCCTCGACACCGGCGACAAGCACCGCCTGACGGTCGCCGGCGGTCTGGCCGCCCTCTCCCTCGACGCCATGGCGTCCGTGGCGTACGGTCCCGAGGCGATCGTGCTGGTCCTGGCCCTGGCGGGCGGGGCAGGGCTCGGCTTCACCCTCCCTGTCACGCTGACCATCGCCACGCTGCTGGCGGTGCTGACCCTCTCCTACCGGCAGGTCATCGCCGCCTTCCCGGAGGGCGGCGGCGCCTACGGCGTGGCCAGGACGTACCTCGGCCGGCAGGCGAGCCTGGTCGCCGGGGCCTCGCTGGTCATCGACTACGTCCTCAACGTGGCCGTCTCGGTGGCTGCCGGGGTCGCGGCGCTCACCTCGGCCTTCCCCGAGCTCCTGCCGTACACCGTCTGGCTCTGCCTCGGCGTGCTGGCCCTGGTCACCGCCGTCAACCTCAAGGGCATCGCGCACAGCGCCCGCGCGTTCATCGTCCCCACGATGATCTACGTCGGCGCGATCGTGCTGGTGATCGTGGTGGGGCTGTTCAGGAGTTCGCCCGCCATCGACGTCGCGCACACGGCGCGGAGCCTGCAGACGGTAGGGGTTCTGCTCCTGCTCAAGGCGTTCGCCAACGGCTGCGCCTCGCTGACCGGGGTCGAGGCCATCGCCAACGCCGTCCCGTCGTTCAGGAGGCCACGGGTCAGGCGGGCGCAGAACGCCGAGATGGCCCTGGGCGGCCTGCTGGCCGTCATGCTGATCGGCATCGCCGTGCTGATCGAGAAGTTCGGGATCGCCCCCACCGCGGGCGTGACCGTGCTCGCCCAGGTCACCCAGGCCGCGCTCGGCGACGGGCCGCTGTTCTACCTCGTCCAGTTCTCCACCGTCGTGCTGCTGGCGCTGGCGGCCAACACGTCCTTCGGCGGCCTGCCCGTGCTGGCCCAGCTGCTGGCCAGGGACAACAACCTGCCGCACCTGTTCGCGCTGCGCGCCGACCACCACGTGCACCGCTACGGCATCGCCTTCCTGGCGATCGTCTCGGGCGCGCTGCTCCTGGCCGCGCGCGGGGACATGAACCTGCTGGTGCCGCTGTTCGCGATCGGGGTGTTCGTCGGCTTCACCCTCTCCCAGGCCGGCATGGTCAGGCACTGGACGGCCGACCGCCCGGCCGGCTGGCGGTGGCGGGCGGCGCTCAACGGCTTCGGCGCCCTGCTCACGTTCGTGGCCGCCATCGTGGTGACGATCTCGAAGTTCGCCGAGGGCGGCTGGCTGATCGTGATCGCGCTGCCGCTGATGGTGCTGGCCATGGAGTGGGTGAACCGCTCCTACGCCCGCATCGGCGAGCGGCTCGAACTTGGCAGGACCCCGGCGCCGCCCAGGCCGCGCCGCGCCCTGGTGATCGTCCCGGTGCACGCGGTCAACCGGCTGACCCACGACGCCCTGTCGGCCGCCCTCTCGCTCGGCCACCGGGTGGTGGCCGTCAACATCACCCACCCGGAGGACGAGGAGGACGCGCGCCGCTTCGTCGACGAGTGGGAACGCTGGCACCCAGAGGTCGAACTGGTGCAGCTCTACGACGCCCATCGACGGCTGGACGTGCCGCTGCTCGAGTTCCTCAGGAGGGTGCCAGAGGCGCACGTGTTCGTCCTCATCGCCGAGGTCGAGCCGGAGCACGTCTGGCAGCGCATGCTGCAGAACCAGCGTGGCGCCGTCCTGGCCAGGGCGCTGCGCCGCCGCACCGACGCGGTGGTCTGCCGGATGCGCTTCCGCGTCGGCCAGTTCCCGGCGCCGCGCGATCCCGCGCCGGCGATCCGTGAGGGCACGCCATGAAGGCGTGGCCTCGTGCAGAGATCAGCCCCACCCGCCCCGACCGGGACGTCACGGCGCAAGCCCGGCCCTGCCGCTCACGTGGGAGACCCGCCAGAGGGTGAACCGCTCGACCCGGTCGAGGACGAGACCGGCCCGCTCGATCGCGGCGACCACGTCCCGCGCGGGGTGGCAGCCGCCGCACACCCGCGACCAGAGCGGCGTCACCATCTCCTCGGCCAACGCCACGGCCCGGTTGCCGGACCGCTGGTGCTCGTAGAACCGCAGCTCGCCGCCGGGCCGCAGCACCCGGCGCACCTCGTCCAGCGCCTGGTCGAGCCGGGGCGCGCAGCACAGCACCAGCGAGCAGACCACCGCGTCGCAGGACGCGTCCTCCACGGGGAGGCGCGAGGCGTCCCCGTCGAGGACGCGCACCGTCGCGGCGACGTCGTCCGCCACCCGCCGGGCGGCGGCGCGCAGGAAGGGGTCCGCCTCCGCCAGGACGATCTCGCCGACGGCGGCGGGGTAGCAGGTCAGCTTGACGCCGTCGCCCGCGCCGAGTTCGAGAACCCGCCCTGAAAGGCCCTCCATCAGCTGTTTCCGCTGCGGGGACGCCTCTCGGCGGTTGCGGACGGGACGGGGATGCTGGAACTGCTCCATCCCCCAGCCCACGCCGTCCACGGCGGCTGGGGGGATGCTCGGTTGCGGGATGTGCACGGCCACGGCTCCTCCTGAGAACTGCCTCCAGCCTCAGGCACCCGCCGGTCCGCCTGCGGCGATCCATACGGAACCGCTACGGCTCCGGCCGTAATCGCCACGCTCCCTTGATGCGACCCGGTCAGCCTTCGGAACGGGCCCGGCCGGGACGTAGCCGGCGGCCGAGCGCGGTGAACAGCCGCCGGGGAAGCGCCAGGGCCAGCACGGCGAGCACGACGTGCACCGCGATGAAGGCGTACGCCTCGTTCCGCGTCGCCACGTGCCCCAGCCGGACCGTCATGTGGTGCGCCCAGTCCCAGACCTCGGGGACCCCGTCCAGCCGCCTGTTCATGAGGACCGCCACCAGGTCCTCCAGACCCGACATCTGCAGGATCGTCATGGCCGCGCCGATGCGCAGCACGCCCTCGCGGGAGCCGCCGCCGAGCCGGTAGGACAGGGCGAGCGCGACGATGAGGAACGGCACGAACACGACCACGTGCAGGTAGAGATCCTCGAACGCGGCCGATTTGTCCACCATGTCGAGCGCGGTCATGAACGTCTTGGGGACGAAGTAGAGCAGGAAGGCCAGGAAGATCGCGGGCAGCGCGACCAGGTGCAGCCGCAGCCGCCGCGCCCACGCGACGTCCAGCCAGGCGACGGCGAAGCAGGCGGCGATCTGGGGGGTCAGCTTGGCCAGCAGCATCCAGGCCGAGGTGATCTCCCGCTCGTAGGGGATGACGAAACGGACCATGGCGGCCAGTGCCACCGCCAGGGCTCCCATCAGCAGCGCGACCCGGTTGTCCCGCCAGAACGACGAGGCGGACTGCCGGGTGGACGAAGAGGACAGCATGGAATCCCAGTCAGTGCGTCGAGACTGTCGGTGTGCCGTGCTCTGGGCAGAGGGCCGTCGTCAGCGTCCCGGAACCGTCCGGGACCACGTCGACCAGCACGGGTCTTGCGCGGCGCAGCGCCGTCACGGCCAGCGCCCGCCCGGCCGGGCGGGCGTGGAAGCGCCGCCACAGCAGGTGGGTCCTGCCGCAGGCCGGGACGCGCCCGCCCAGGTAGCCGAGGTGCGGGTCGTAGGCGACGTCTCCGGCCTGCGCGGCGGTCACGCGTTCGACGGCGCTCACCCGGACGCCGTCGAGCTCCGGCAGGATCGCGTCGAGGGCAGGCCGCTCGCCCACCACGATCGCCCGCCCGGCGTCGGTCGCGAGCCCGAGCGCGACGGCGTTCAGCGCCCGGCGACACCGCTCGTCGACGACCTTCGCGTCCGGCGCGAGCAGCACCCCGTACCGGGGGCCGGCCCAGGGCGTCCCGAGAGCGCGCCGGTCGAGCACGGCGCGCCGCACCTCCAGGACGGGGGTCCGGCGTGGCGCGCCCACCAGGGTGAGCGCGTCCAGCAGGTCCCGCCCGTCGCCGATCCACAGCGACGGCTCCTGGGAGGCGTCGAAGGGCCGCGCGAACGGACACAGGCGGTGGAGCTGCCCGGCCAGCGCGGCGGAGGGAGTGGGCTCCGGCTCGTCGAGGGCCCGGCCCGCCGCCACCCACTGGTCGCGGTAGAACGGCACCCGCAGGAAGGCCGTCGCGACGACCCGGCGGTAGGCCCGCTCCCAGCGCTTCGGCGAGAACTCAGCCGGCATCGACGTCGACCCGGACCAGATCCTCGACGGCCGCCAGAACCTGCGCGACCTCGTCGGCCGAGGTCCCGGAGGCCAGCACGTAGCCGAGCTTCGCCCGGCACTCGGTGTAGGGGACGACGTGCGCGCCGGGCGAGGCGGTGACCACCACGTCGGCCACTCCGGGCAGCGCCAGCGCGTCGGCCAGGCCGTCGAGCGCCACGAGCGTGCCCGCGGAGTCGGAGCGCAGCATGCGTACGGAGGCGTGCCTGGCCCACCGGGGTGACAGGTCGGGGCGTTCGCCGATGGCGAGTTGGACGGCGGTGGCCACGGTGTCGACCCCGTACATGAGGCCGAGCGCCTCGCCCATGCCGTTGCCGCCGATCCTCGCGCCCATCTCGATCAGCACGACAGTGTCGCCAGTGTCGCCGGTGTCGCCGGTGACGAACAGGTCGAGGTTGAGCGGGCCGTCGGTGTAGCCGACCTCGGCGCAGACCAGTTCGAGCTGCCGGACGACCTCCTTGGTCAGCCGGTCGTCGCGCGGGGCCATGTCGTGCCCGATCGCGACGACCTGGGGAGCCGCCACCACCCGGTCGCTCAGCCCGAGCAGCGCCACCCGGCCGTCCTGGAGGAACGCCTCCCCGCACAGGTCCCGGCCGGTCACCAGCTCCTCGACGATCACGGTCGCCGAGGGGGAGGCGGCGGCCGCGGCCTCGACGGCGGTGTCCAGCTCCGGCGGGGCGGCGCAGATCGTGATGCCCCGGGAGCTGCCCGAGTCGACGGGTTTGACGATGACGGGGAAGCCCAGCCGTCCGGCGTCGCGCAGGACCTCGCCGGCGGCGCCGCTGACGTAGGCGGGCCCGCCCAGCCCCAGCCGGTCGCAGACCTCGCGGAAGTACGCCTTGTCCACCGACACCCGCAGGGCGCGATCCGACAGCCCGCAGGGCAGCCCGAGCCGCCTCGTCACCTCGACGAGGGATGGGAGGTTGATGTCGGTTCCGGGGGCGAGCAGCCCCACCACGTCGTCCCGGTCGCGCAGCGCCGCCGTCACGGCGTCCACGTCACGGGTGCTGAGGTGCAGGAACTCGTCCGCCTCCAGCACGCCGGGAGCGTCGGCGCGCATGTCGACGCAGATCGTGCCCAGCCCGAGCCGCCGGGCGGCCCGGAACGAGCTGATCGTGCCGTCCGAGCCACCCAGGACCACCAGGTGCTTCACGCGCCGGCCGCCGCGTCCGGCAGGTTCCAGTGGACGCCGCGGTTCTCGATGAACCAGTCCACGGTCCTGGCCATACCCTCTTCGAGCGACACCAGCGAACTGGGCTGGATGCCCACCGAGAGCAGGGTCTTGGTCTGCGCCGTGACCGCGGTGTCGGGCGTCTCGCCCGGCCGCATCGGCAGGTCCGCGATGGGCACCCGCTCGTAGCCGCGGGCCACGCAGAGGTCGATGACGAGCTCGGCGACCTCGCGGATGGTGGACGAGGTGGTCGGCCCGACCTCGACGACGTGGTCGAGGACCTCTCCCGCGGCGGCCGTCTCCAGGGACGCCACGAGCGCGCGCGCCACGTCCCCGACCCAGACCATGTCGGAGACCTGGGTGCCTCCGCCGTACAGCTCGACCGGCATCCCGGCGAGCGCGCGGCAGATGACCGCAGGGGTGATCTTCCGCACCTTGCCGGGTGCGAAGGGCGGCGCGGCCTGCTGGCGGGGGCCGTAGGCGTTGACGACCCGGACGTTGTTCACCGTGGTCCCGCGGTGGGCGTTGAACATCCGGACGAAGCGCTCCACGGCCGTTTTGGAGATGGAGTAGCTGTTGTCCATCCAGTGATTGCCCACGCAAATGTAGACACCCGGCAGGTCGTATTGGGCGACGGCCTCCAAGAAGTTGAGACCGCCCATGAGATTGGTCTCAGCCGCGGGGCGCGGATTGGTGATGGTTTCCTGAGTGCCGAGAACTGCCGCCAAATGGATGATTGCGTCACAATGCGCAGCGAGTTCTGTCATTACGGTAGCGTCCCGAATGTCGCCTCGCATGACCTCCCAGGGGAGGTCGCTTTCTGCGCGCCCTCTGTGATCGAACACGAGCGGAACGTGGCCACGGGATGCGAGTTCCTCGCAAACGTAGCGGCCGATGAATCCGTTTCCGCCGGTTACTCCAACCTTCATGCCACCTCTTGAGTGTGAGCCGCACGATGAATGGTCGCGCGTCGTGGGTGCAGAACACGCACGGGGTGATCACAGCAGACATATTCTGCGACAATCTTCACGAATCAGCAGTTGTAGCCATGTTGTGATCATTTCGCCATCGAGGGCAATCGAGTGCACCTGGAAGTACTAGATCCCTGCCGTGATCCGGAGCCGCCAGACTGGGAGGACTTCCGGCAGGGCGAGGGCTTGACCGCCATCTGGGCCTACGACGTCATCGCCGCGTCGTCCGAAGGATCGTGGGCCCGTCCGCTGCTGGCGGTGTTCCGCGACGGCGACCGCATCATCGGGGCGGTCGGCGCTGTCTACGTCGGCCTACGATGGCCGGGTTCCGACCGAGCCCCACGCCCCCGACGGGAGCCGATCATCCTCGACGTCCGCCTGCCCGGCCACTCCAACGGGCCGACCTGGCACTTCAGCGCCGATGTGCCGCCCGAGGCCCGCCGGAGCCTGCTCCTGCGGTTCGAGCGTGCCGCGGCCCGCCTGCTCGGCTGGGGGCTCGTCGGCACTGTCTACCGCATGGTCGCCGAACCCCACCTGCCCCTGGTGGCCCGCCGCGGCGCGATCGTCCGCGACTCCCCGGGCAGCACGCTGCTGCCGCTGAGCTGGCCCTCGGTCGAGGGCTGGATCGGCTCGCTCAGCAGGGACCGCAGGAAGTCGCTGCGCCGCCAGACCAGGAGGGTCGACGAGGCCGCGGACCTGACCGTGCGGGAGGGAGAGGGAAGGGTCCGGCTCGACCTCGACCCGGCGGAACTGGCCGAGCTGAACCGCAGGCACACCGACCGGCTGGCGAGCCGCTTCGACCCCCGCGCGCCGCTGCCCGCCGCCTACTTCCGCGACCTGCTCCGACGCGACGACGTGCGGGTGATCTCCTATCACGAGGCTGACCGGCTGCTGGCCTTCTCCATCGTGTACGAGCATCCGACCTCGCCGGTGAGCGGCCCGTGGGCGGCACTGCGGCCGGAGGAGGGCGGACGCAAGGACCTCTACTTCGACAGCTACGTGCGCATCATCCGGCGGGCGATCGAGGTGGGCGTCAAGCAGGTGCTCTTCGGCAGAGGCAGGGTGGACATCAAGCTGTCACTGGGTTTCGAGTACGTCCCGATGAAGTTCGTCGTCGTCCCCCGGTGGGCGATGGGATGAGTCTCACCCTCCAGATACTGGACCCCCTCCACGACCCGGAGCCCTCCGACTGGGAGCGGCTGCGCACCGCCGCGGGCCAGTGCGTGACCTGGCGCTACGACCTGCTGCGCGCCTACGCCTGGGCCGCCCAGGCGCCTGTCCTGCTCGCCGTGCTCAGGGAGGAAGGCGTCGCGGTCGGCGCGGTGTCGGCGTCCTTACGCGGCGTACGACCGCACCGGGGCGTCTACGCCTCCGGCCGCGACCCCGCGGGCCTCGTGGACGTCCACGCGCCGGGAAACCGCTCCCAGAAGGGATGGTGGTTCACCGGCGACCCCGAGCCGCAGCGGCAGCGGGACCTGCTGCGCGGCTACGTGCGCGGCATCCGCCGGGAGCTGGGCGCCGGCTGGCGCGGCGTCGTGTGGCGGGAGGTGTCGCCCGGAGAACCCGCGCTGCTGCCCGGCACGGTCAAGGTCCGCCTCCCCACGGCGCCGCTGGCCAAGCTGGCCACCCCCTGGACCGGCGTCGAGGACTGGTACGCCCTCCTCGACCGCGCCCGCAGAGACTCGCTCAGGCGGCGGGCCAGGAGCTTCACCGCCGATCCCAGCCTGTCGGTCGAGGTCGGACCGGCACGCGAGCTCGTGACGGCGGCCGAGGCGGCCGCGCTGCGCGCCGAGAACGACCTCAAGCACCGCAGCAGGCTCTTCCCGCTCGCCCCGCTCCCGCTGCCCTACCTCGAAGCCCTGGTCGGCGGCGACGAGGTCATGGCGATCGCCTACCGCGACAGACCGGGGCGGCGGCTGCTCGGGCTCTCCCTGATCCTGGACCACCCCACGTGGCCCGTCTGCCTGAGCTGGGGCGCCCTGCTGCCCGAGGACGGCGGGCGCAAGCACCTGTACTTCGACGGCTACGTCCGCATGGTGGAGTGGTCCATCAGTTCGGGCAAAGCCGGACTGGTCCTCGGCAAGGGGCAGGCGGAGGCCAAACGCGACCTCGGCGCGGACCTGGTCCCCTCCTCCGCTCTCGCCGTACCCCTCTGACCTGTGGACAGGCCCATGACCTGCGTGCAATGCGGGCACCCGCACCCCGCGCTGATCAGAAGACGGCTGCGCCCGGCGCGCTACTCCTGCCGGTCCTGCGGCGCGCTCTTCAGACCCGGCCCGCCTCCTGACCCCGACCAGGAGCGGCCCGCGCCGGCGGCCGGCGACCCGCTGTCGGCGTTCATGCCCGACCGCATGGTCCGCTGGGTGCGCGAGGAGGCCGGACAGGCCGCCATCGCCGACGAGCCCGACCGGGCGACCCTCGCGCGCTGGTACAAGGAGTTCGACGCACTCGTCGCCGACGCCAGGACCTCGCCCGACGCGCGTGCGGTGGTCGAACGGGTCAGCGAGCTCCCCCTGGACCAGCTGCCCGGCAAACCTCCCGCGTTCAACAAGGTGTGCGCCGCGCTGCACGCCACCTGCTACGACGCCGGGCTCGCCGCGTCCAGGCTGGGCGGGCAGGACTCCGCCTTCGTGGCCGAACGGGTCAGCCGGTTACGGCACTGGCTCGCCACCGCGGGCCGGTCCACCACCTGGCTGGAGGCCCCACCGGCCCCGGCGCCCGCCGCCGCGGCGGTCGAGGAGTTGCTGACACTGCCGGACTCGTTCACCGCCGACCAGGTGAGAACCCTGTTCACCGCGCTGTTCGGCGTCGACAAGGGGCCGTCCGTCCCAGGGGTGCGCGACCGGTTCGGCGACGAGCGCATCCGCCAGGCCCTGCTCGCCTACCTGGAGACCGGCGCCCGCCCGCTGCGCGAGGCCGTGTCCAAGGAACTGTCGGACGACCTGTCGGACGAGCTGTCGGGCGAGCTGGACGCGCCATGACGGCCGCCGCCACGTCGCACCGCATCGGCCCGCGCCGCCTGCTGACGCTGCTGGGCGGGCGCGCCACCTTCCGCCTCCTGTTGTACGGCTCCGCGGCCGTCCTGGTCGCCGCGTGGAGCCGCGAGGACTTCAACAGGTACGCGGCCGCGGTCGGCGCGGCGGCCTGGCTGTGCATGGCGGTCCAGTCCGGGCCGGAGAAGGCGGCGCTCACGCTCATCCCGCGTGCCCGCCGCACCCGGGACGAGATCGCCGGCATGCTGCGCGCGGTCGTCGCGCACGTGCCGCTGCCCTTCACCGTGGCCGCCGTGGCCGGTCTCGTCCTCGCGCCCGGCTCGGCCGTCACCATCTACCTGCTGGCCATCGCCTACTACATCTCCCTCGGCTGCGGCATGCTCGGCGTGGCACTCCACCGGGCCCTCGGCCGCTACAGCCGCGACACCGTGCACTTCTCGCTGCTCGGCCTGGGGATGCTCGGCATGGCAGGGCTGGCGTTCACCGTCCACATCCGGCCCGCCGGCTACCTGGCCGGGCTGCTCGCGCTGGTCACCGCGCTGAACCTGGCGCTGTTGCGGGGGCTGCCGCGCGGTGTCTGGCCGCCGCGCCGGGCGCTGCGCGGCATCCTGGCCCGCACGGTGGCGCTGATGGGCGCGGCCGACGTGCTGGCCAACGCGATGGTCGGCACGCTCTTCGTGGAACTGTCGCTCACCTCCCACGCAGGCCAGAGCGGCGACCTGTACGTGATGACCCTCGGATGGGGGTTCGCCGCCTCCGTCATCTACACGTTGCAGCGGATCTACCAGCCCCGGCTGGCGCTGCGGATGGTGTCGGAGGGCGCCGCGCAGGTCCGCGCGCTGGCCCGGCGGGTGGTGCGGCTGTCGGTCTGGGTGAGCGCCCTCTGGCTGGCCGTCGCGGGAGCCGCGCTGGTCGGCGGACTGGCCGGGACCCGCTCCCTGGTCGTGCTCGGTGGCCTGCTGGTGTCGCTGCTCCCCGCCACCGCGCTGGCGAGCTTCGGGATGTTCGTGCTGGAGAACACCGGCGAGAGCGGGCTGCGCGGCAGCGCGAAGGCGGTCGTCCTCTCCTGGGCCGTGGTGAGCGCGCTGGGCGCGTTGGTGATCCCGTCCGCGGGGGCCGCCGGGGCGGTGTACGCGCTGGGCGCGCAGGGGTTCGTGCTGGGACTCGTACTGAGGAGGCGGATTTGACATCCTCCCCGCCTGAAGGCAGGGGATTTCAACAGCAACTACCTCACGAGGAGGAGGTCGCGTTGAGGTTCACGGTTCACAGGCTCGCCCAGCGGCAGGCCTCCCCGCGCAGCAACCGCATGCCCTGCGGCCGTATCCCGGATGTTCCGGGCCGCGTTGACGTCGGCGTTGTCCTGCCACCCACAGGCGACACAGCCGAACCGAGATTGGCTCTCTCTCGATCCGGCCGCGATGTTCCCGCAGGCGTTGCAGGTCTGCGACGTGTAACGCGGGTCGACCTTGACGACCCGGCCGGCAGCCTTGTGCTCCAACCGGGCCACCAGCAGCCCCCACCCGCTCGCGAGGATGCCCCGGTTAAGCCCCGCCTTCTGCCGGATGTTACGCCCCGGCTCGGCGAGCGTGCCCTTGGCCGACCGGGTCATGCCGCGAACGTTGAGGTCTTCGACGGCGATCACATCGAACCGGCGGGCCAGATCGGTGCTGGTCTTCTCCACCCAGTCCTTGCGCCGGTCTGTCTCACGCACCTTCAGACGCGCGATGGCGGTCTTGACCTTGCCGCGCCGGTGAGATCCGCGCTTGCCCGGGCGAGCTTGCGCAGGAGCCGCTTCAGCCGCGCCTTCTCCGTCTCGCGCAGCGTCGGCGCGTTAAGGATCTGCCCCGTCGACAGGGCTGCCGATGCGACCACCCCTCGATCCACGCCCACCGCCTCGCCCGTACCAGGGGCAGGGATCGGGTCGGGAATGGCGGCGAACGCGACATGCCAGCGGCCCGCCGCATCACGGGTGACCCGGAAGGACTTCACCCCATCGGGCACCGGACGAGACCAGCGAAACCGCACCCACCCCACCTTCGCAACCCTCACCTCGCCCACATTCCGGGAGACACGGCGCACGTCACCGGGCTTCACCGCGACGATCCGGAACCCTTCACCCCGCCCGCGCCTGCGGAAGGTGGGCCGCCGATGCGTCCCGCCGAAGAAGTTCGCCACCGCCTGCGCGAAGTCCTTCAGCGCCTGCTGCTGCACCACGACCGACCCGGCCCGCAGCCACGCGAACTCCGCCCGCGCCTCGGTCAACTGCCTGCACTGCTCAGCGAAACCAGGCGCACTCTTACGCCCCAGCCGCCAATGCGCATGCTGCTCCACAGCAAGATTCCACACATATCGGGCATGCCCGCAATGCTCCACCAGCACCTGCTCCTGGGCAGGCGTCGGCTGGAGCCGGTAGCGGGACACGCCGATCAACCTACCGACCACCACCGACAAAACCAGGAGACCGCAGTGTCCGACCATTCCGGCTTTCCTCCCCGCCCTGAAGGGCGAGGCATCCAGGCTGTAGGTACACGGTGACCGGGTTGACCGTGCTGGTTCCCTGCTACAACGAAGGAGCGCAGGTGGAGGTCGCCCACGGCGAGCTGGTCGAGGCGCTGAAGGAGATCGGCGACCTGGAGATCCTCTTCGTCGACGACGGCAGCACCGACGACTCCCTCGACCGGATCCGCCGCCTGGCGGAGACGGACCCGCGGGTGCGCTACCTCTCCTTCACCCGCAACTTCGGAATCGACGCGGTCATGGCGGCCGGGTTCCGCTACGCCGGCCAGCCGTGGACGGTCCAGTGCGACGCGGACCTCCAGGTGCCGCCCGAGGAGATCTGGACCCTGCTCGCCAAGGCCGAAGAGGGCTACGACGTGGTGTTCGGTGAGCGGCAGGGCCGTCGCGACCCGCTGGTGCGCAAGGGCGGCTCGGCGGGGCTGCACTGGGCGGCCCGGCGGGTCTTCGGCATCGACATGCCCAGGGGCGCGTCCACCTTCAGGCTGGTGAGCACCGGTGTGGCCCGCACGATCACCGATCTGCGGCTGCCCTGGTTCATTCCGGCGGTGCCCCTCGTCGGCGCCAGGTACGCCGTCGCGCCGGTCGCGCACAGGCCGCGCACGGCGGGTCGTTCCAAGCTGCGCCTGGTCAGGCTGGCGGGGCACGCTTTCGAGCTGTTCTTCGGCTTCTCCTGGCGGCCGCTCACGATGGTGTACGCGGCAGGCGCCCTGGGCGGCGTCCTGGCGCTGGCGCTCGCGGTGCTCGGCTACCTGGGGCTGGCGGACGGGGCCGCCCTGGGGGCGACCCAGCTTCTGCTCACCGGGCTGGCCCTCGCGGCGGTCGCCCTGGTGGGACGCTACCTGCACCGGCTCCTGCGCGACTCGGGACGCCTGCGCCCCTACTTCGTCCGGGACTCGAACCTGCCCCTGCTTCCCGAGGACACGCTGACCGGCGGCCGGCCATGCCCGCCTCCGCCTGGCCGCACGGCGGCGAACGCCTGACGCCGCCGGTTCAGGCGCCGGTTCCGGTGCTGGTTCACGCGTCGGTTCGCGCGTCGGTTCACGCGTCGGTTCAGGCGCCGTGTTCGGCGAGCACGCTCTGGACGTACTCGGTCGCCGGCGGGCCGAAGTGCGCGTAGACCTCGCCGGTCGCGGCCAGCAGCGCGGGCAGTGACCAGTCGCCGGGCAGCAGCTCGGGCGGCAGCGCCAGCGGTGTGCGCAAGGTGTCGGTCAGCGCCCCGTCGAAGAGCTGGACGTAGTCCAGCAGCGCGGTCGCGCTGGGCGGCGGGACCGGCCGGTTCCGGACGGCGGCGCGCAGCCGTGCGGCGTGCTCGCGGTAGCGGCGGTCCAGCTCATCCAGCTCCCACGCGCGAAAGGCGACGGTCGCGGCGTCCGCCAGGGGCAGTTCGACGCGGCCGAAGTACACCGTCCCCGGGCGGGGGGCGGAGCCGAGTTCGGCTGCCAGGCGGTCCCGGCGGTCGGTCGGCGAGATGAGCACGCCCGGCTGCATCAGGCCGTATCCGGCCAGCGTCGCGGCCCGGCGCAGCTGGTCGCGGTAGGCCCGCTGGGCCTCGGGGACCGTGTAGAAGATCGCGTGGAAGAGGCCGTCCCAGGCGGGAGGCTCCGGGCGGCCGTCGCGGATCTGCCTGAACGACCGCAGGAAGGGGCCCGAGAGCCGGTAGTCGGCGCCGCGGCCTCGCGGGGTCGCGGCGATGAGCCCGTCGCGGCGCATGCGGGCGATGAGCGAACGCGCCGCCCCCGTGGTGAGCCCGAGGACGGTCAGCAGCCGCACCAGCGCGGCGCCGGGCATCTCCTCGCGGCCCGCGACCCCGTACAGAAACGGCACCAGAGTGACATTCACCCCTCGCGAGACGTTTACGGCGTCAGGCCGTCCTGTTACTGTTTTGCTCACGATCGTGAGGATATGCGATACATGAAGGGCTTGGAGATGGAAACGACACAGGAGCGGAACGGCGGCAGGACCAGGGCGCAGTTGCTGAACTGGGGGCCCGCGATCCTGTTCGGCGTCGTCCTGCCGTTCGTCACGTACGGGCTGCTCACCGACCGCGGGGTGAGCGAGGTGCACGCGCTGCTGCTGATCTCGCTGTGGCCCGCCGCCGAGAACGTCCTGTACCTCGCGATCAAGCGCCGCGTGGACGAGTTCGGCCTGATGATGCTCGTGCTGCTGCTCCTCGGCGCGCTGAGCGCGGTCGCCTACAACACCACCAGGCTGGTGTTCATCAAGGACTCGGCGATCATCGGCCTGCTCGGGCTGGCGTTCCTCGGCAGCCTGGCGCTGCGCCGGCCGCTGATGTTCTACCTGGGGCGCAAGTTCGGCACCGACGGCACCCCGCAGGGCCTGGCCGACTGGAACGGCCTGTGGCAGTACCCGGGCTTCCGTCGCGTCCAGTACCAGCTGACCGTGGTGTGGGGCACCGCCTTCCTGCTGGAGGCCGTCGTCCGGGTGGTGCTCACGTACCTGCTGCCGACCGCGGCGATGGTCCTGGTGAACAACGTGCTCCCGCTCGTCGTGGTGGCGGCCCTGGTCACCTGGACGGTCTCCGTCGGCAAGCGGGGGCGCGCCCGCATGGCGACGACCCAGGGCGCGGCCCCCGCCGATCACTAGCCCGCCGTCAGCGGTGGTGGGAGGCGAGGACGTCGCGGGCGAGGGCGTCGCGCTCGGCGGCCTCCTTCTCCGCCGCCTCCTGCTCGGCCGCCACCCGGAGGTCGTACGCCGTGCGGGAGGCGGCGATCTGCTCCTGGTGCTCCTCGGTCCAGGTGACCAGGGCGCGGATGGTGTGGTGCAGGGTCGCGCCCAGGGGCGTGAGCTCGTAGTCGACGCGCGGCGGCACGGACGGGTGCACGGTGCGCACCACCAGGCCGTCGCGCTCCAGGTGGCGCAGGGTCCTGGCGAGCATCCGCTGGCTGATCCCGTCGATCTGTCTGCGTAGTTCGGTGAAGCGCAGCTTGCGCCGGTCGAGCAGGGCGATGACCAGGAGTGACCACTTGTCGGCGATCCGGTCGAGGATCTGCCGGACCTCGCAGTCCTCGCGCGTGTCCCACTGGGAGATGTCGTAGTCGACGGTGGTATCCGCGCAGTAATCGGGGGACTTTGAAGTTCCGTCTTCCATGCTCACCGATGGTGCCGAAAGATGCTGCTGGTTACAAGAGGGAACCGGCAGTCATCTAGGGAACCATGGGCCGGTTCCGTTTCCCGAGAGGAGCCGACCCATGTCCACGCACATGAGCGGGCGCGCCTGGAGCGTGCTGCTGGTGTTGTGCGCCGCGATCTTCCTGGAGGGGATCGACATAGCGATGCTGAACGTGGCGCTGCCGTCGATCCGGGCCGACCTGGGCCTGTCGACCGGGATGCTGAGCGGGGTGGTCAGCGCCTACGTCCTCGGCTACGGCGGGTTCATGCTGCTGGGCGGACGCGCCGCCGACCTGCTCGGACGCCGCCGGATGTTCCTGTTCTGGCTGGCCGTCTTCCTGGTCTTCTCCGGCCTGGGCGGGTTCGCGACCGAGGGCTGGATGCTGCTGGTCGCCCGGTTCGTCACCGGGGTCGCCGCCGCGTTCATGGCCCCCGCCGGGCTGTCGCTGGTCACCGGCGCCTTCCCCGAGGGGCCGCAGCGCACCAAGGCGCTGGGCGTCTACGCGGGAACGGCGGCAGGCGGGTTCTCGCTCGGCCTGGTCGCCGGTGGGCTGCTGACCTCGCTCGGCTGGCGGTGGGTGTTCTTCGCCCCGGTCGTCCTGTCGGCGCTGATCCTCGCGGCCGCCGTCCTCCTCATCAGGGACGTGGCGGCTCCGGAGCGCCCGGCGGGCGGCTTCGACCTGGCCGGCGCGTTCAGCGTCACCGGGGCGATGCTGCTGCTGGTGTACGGGGTGGTCCGCCTGGAGCACCCCGGCGACGGCTGGGCCGGCACGGCCGGGGTGTTCGCCGCCGGGCTGGCGCTGCTCGCCGTCTTCGTCGCGATCGAGCGGCGCTCGGCCAACCCCCTCCTGCGGCTGGGCATCCTGCGTTCGGGCCCGCTCGTCCGCGCCAACCTCGGGGCGCTGCTGTTCGTCGGCTCCTTCGCCGGCTTCCAGTTCCTGGCCACCCTGTACCTGCAGGAGCTGCGCGGCTGGAGCACCATGCAGACGGGCCTGGCCATGCTGCTGATCGGCCTCGACACCGTGCTCGCCCCGACCCTGACGCCGCGGCTGGTCAACCGGTTCGGCAACGTCCCGGTGCTGTTCGCCGGGGTGGTGCTGGCGGCCCTGGCGTACGTGCTGTTCCTGCCCCTCGGACTGGACTGGGCCTACACCGCCATGCTGCCGACCATGCTGCTGCTCGGCCTGGCGTTCTCCCTGGCCTACGGCCCGCTGACCATGGCCGCCACCGAGGGCGTCGCCGAGCACGAGCAGGGGCTGGCCAGCGGCCTGCTGTACACCGCGATGCAGTTCGGCACGGCGATCGGCCTGTCGGCGGTGACCGCCGTCAACGTCGCGGCGCTCGCCGGCGACTCGCGCGAGGCGGGGCTCGACGCCATCCAGGCCGCCCTGGCCGTCCCGATCGCCGCCGCGGTGCTCGGCGCGGTCATCATCGCGTTCGGCCTCCGCGCCCGCACAACCGCCGAGGCCGCCCCCGACCCCGCCCCCGACCCCGCGGGCGTATCGGCTCGATAGTGCTCTCGGTGACGTCGCGCGGGCGGGCCTGACGACGTCCGCGCGCGTCACCGATGGCTGCTGACCCAGGTCGCGATCTGCACCCTGGACGTGAAGCCCAGCCTGGTCAGGATGCTCTCGACGTGACCTTCGGCGGTGCGCTGCGCGATGACCAGCTTCGCGGCGATGTCCTTGTTGCTCATCCCCTCGGCGATGAGGTCGGCCACCTCCCGCTGCCTGGGGGTGAGCACGGCCGCCTCCCCGGGCTCCGCCTCCCGGCGGGGTGCGGGGACCCGCGCCCCGGTGTCCAGCGCGTAGTCGACGGCCTGGTCGGCGGTGAGCTCGACGCCGCGCTGGAAGGCGGCCGTGTAGCCGGCATGGCCCAGGGACATGCGCAGCTGCGTCTCGCACAGGTTGTGGAACTCGGCGAACGGCTGGAACGCCGGCAGTGACGTGCCCATCGCCTGCCAGACCATGCCGGCGGCGCCGAACAGCCGAGCTGCGCGCTCGTCCCGGCCGTCGGCCGCCTCGACCCAGGCCAGCACTTCGAGGCAGGCGGCGACGCCCCACCGGTCGTCCAGCGACCGCATGATCCTCAGGCCGTTCCTGACCAGGGTGGCGGCCCGGTCCTGCTCGCCCCTGAACCACCGCGCGAGGCCGACGACCCACAGCGCGTTGGACTTCGACAGGTAGGCGCTCCTGGCCTCGCACATCGACAGGCACTCGGCGGCGAGCGCGTCGGCGCGGTCGCCGTCTCCGGCGCTGGAGTAGGCGATGACCAGGTGGAACAGGGTCATCCACACGCCGTCCTGGTCGCCGTTGGCCGCGTGGAGGTCCCGCGCCTCGCGCAGGAGCCGGATCCCGCCGGCCGTGTCGCCCCGGAGGTAGGCGGTCAGCCCGGAGAAGTGCGCGACGAACGCGAGGGCGACCGGGTCGTCGAGCCGCCGCGCCAGCTCGCGGCACTCGTCCAGCAGCGGCGGGGCCGCGGTCAGGTCGGCCTGCCTGAGGGCGAACCAGGCGTTCGCCCACAGCGCCTTGACCCGGGCGGCGGTGGGCTCCGTGTCCAGCCCCAGCGCCCGCTCCAGCCAGTGGCGGCCCTCCCCGAAGGAGCCGGCGAAGAACACCCAGTAGTTCCACAACGCCGCCACGATCTCCAGGACGTACCGCGCCTCGCCGGGCTCGCGGAGGCAGAAGCCCAGCGCGGCCCGCAGGTTGGCGTGCTCGTGCCGCAGCCGGGCGATCCACTCCGCCTGGCGCGGGCCGAACCAGTCGGCCTCCGCCCGTTCGGCCAGGCCGCGGAAGTGGTCGCGGTGCCGGCGGCGCAACGCCATCTCGTCCCCGGACTCGGCCAGGACGTCGTGGCCGTACTGGCGGATGGTCTCCAGCAGCCGGTACCGGGCGTGCGTGACGTACTCGCCGCGCACCAGGATCGACTTGTCCAGCAGGGCCGCCACCAGGTCGAAGATCTGCTCCTGCGGCAGGCCGTCGCCCGCGCACACGTGTTCGACGGCCTCCAGGTCGAACTCGCCGGAGAAGACCGACAGCCGGGCCCACAGGGTCCGCTCCTGCGGGGTGCACAGGTCGTAGCTCCAGTCGATCGCCGTCCGCATCGTCTGGTGGCGGGGCACCGAGGCCCGCTTGCGGTACCCCGGGGTGCGCTCGTCGAGCCGGTCGAGGATCTGCGTCACGGACAGCGCCCGCAGCCGGGCCGCGGCCAGCTCGATGGCCAGCGGGATGCCCTCGAGCCGCCGGCAGAGCGCGGCCACCGCCTCCCCGTTGACCTCCGTGACCGTGAAACCGTTCAGCACGTACGCGCCCCGCTCGGCGAACAGGCTGACCGCGTCGGACTGCTTCAGGGCCGCCAGCGGCAGGCCCGGCTCCGGGACGGCCAGCGGAGGCACGGCCAGCACGTGCTCCCCTTCGACGCCCAGTGTCTCCCGGCTGGTCGCCAGGATCCGCAGCCCGGGGGCCGCGCCCAGCAGTTTGCTGGCGAGCATGGCCGACGCGTACGTCAGGTGCTCGCAGCCGTCGAAGACCAGCAGCAGCCGCTTGTCCTCCAGGAACTCCACCAGGCCCGACAGCGGACGCCGGGAGGACTCGTCACGCAGGCCCAGGGCGTCGGCCACGGACCGCGCGAGTAGCTCCCCGTTCCGGAGCGGGGCCAGGTCGACCAGCCACACGCCGTCGGGGAAGGCCAGCCGGGCCTCGGCCGCCGCGCGCAACGCCAGCCGGGTCTTGCCCACCCCGCCGAGGCCGGTCAACGTCAGCATGCGCGTGTCGCCCAGCAGCCTCCGGGCCTCCGACACCTCCCTGCGGCGGCCTACGAACCCCGTCAGGTCGGCGGGCAGGTTGCCAGCGGGCCGTTTTCGCGTCGCTACTGCCATGGCTAACAGTAGGTTTCAGCCGCAAACCCGGTCAAATGTTTCACCAGGTCACCCGGGGTTCCGGGCCCGTCTCCCGGCGTCTCGGGGCGAGGTCTCCTCCGCCAGGGCAGGGGAGCTGCTGACGCCGGTCAGGCCCAGATGCGCCGCCGGGACGGGATGGCGAGCGGACGGCCGACGAAGAGAGTCGACTCCTGCCACCCGTAAGGCATAAAGACGGTGATCGCGACTCCCGCCCGGTGCTCCAGGTCGACGGCGACCGCGTCGAGGGTGCCGTGGGGCGGCGTCCAGCCCTTCTGCTGCCACTCGGTCGACCTGCGCAGGCTGACCTCCCGTGGCCCGCCTTCCGGCCTCATCCGCACGTAGTAGCCGAGGGCGAAGCACCGCAGCTTCTCCGCCTGCCGACGGATCTCGCCCGACATGTTGTTCAGCGCGGTGATCACGGCCTCGTCGTCGTAGGCGTAGTCGACCTCGTAGTCGGCCGCGGTGGCCAGCACGCCGGTGGCGTCCATGGTCACGCCGCTGGGGACGAGCATGGCCTGCCCCTGCCCGGGACGGAGCAGGTTCTCGGCGGCCTGCAACTGCGCCCTGAGACAGTCCCCGAGGTCGGCCTGCACGTCTGGCTGCAAGGGGCTGCCGAGGAACGCCAGGTCGAGCAGCTGGACGGGGTGCGGGAACGTGGGAGCTATGTCGTCGACGGATGCGTGCCAGGAAAGCATGATCAGGAAGATAGTGCTTGGCGGGCGCCTCCATCGCCCTTTGTGCTGAATCGACCGCGTTGACGCCCCCGGCCCGGCGGCTTCGGCGCAACGCACCTACAAATCCGGATTTATCCCGCTAGGGTGCATGAGGTTGATCCCGGCCGCCTCAGGAGTCACTTCCTCATGCCGAATGTCGAACCGCTGCGAGACGGTGATCCGACGGCGGTGGGCGCCTACCGGATCATCGGCCGGCTGGGAGCGGGCGGCCAGGGTGTCGTATACCTCGGGCAGGCCCCCGACGGCGGTCCCGTGGCCGTGAAGGTTCTGCGCGAGGTCGTCGCCGGCGACGACCGCTTCGCCAAGGAGATCGCCGCGGCCCGCCGGGTGGAGCCGTTCTGCATCGCCCAGGTGCTGGACGCGTCCCTGGGCGGCAGGCCGTACATCGTCAGCGAGTACGTCGAAGGGCCCTCCTTGCAGCAGGCGGGTCGGCATGCCGGCGCAGACCTGCAACGCCTGGCCGTCAGCACCGCCACGGCGCTGGCCGCCATCCACCAGGCGGGCATCGTGCACCGGGACTTCAAACCCGCCAACGTGCTGCTCGGGCGGGACGGGCCGCGCGTCATCGACTTCGGCATCGCCCGCGCCGCCGACGCCTCGGCCACCGTCACCAGCAGCATCGTCGGCACCCCCGCCTACATGGCTCCAGAACAGCTCGCGGGCGCCGTCGTCGGGCAGCCGGCGGACGTCTTCGCCTGGGCGTCCGTCATCGTGTTCGCGGCCACCGGCTCGCCGCCGTTCGGCCAGGACACCGTGCCCGCGGTCATCAACCGCGTCCTGCACCACGAGGCCCAGCTGGGGGACCTGCCGCAGCCGCTGCGCTCGATCGTCCACGCCTGCCTGGACAAGGACCCGCACCGGCGCCCGGCCATGCGGGACGTGCTCCTGCGGCTCCTCGGAGGGCGGGAACGGCCGACGCCGAAGCCCGCCCAGAAGCCGGCGTCCACCCGGTTCCCGCTGGTCGCCGGCGTCGTGGGCGCGGTCGCCGTGGCCGGAGCGGTCGGCGTGGCCCTGACGGGCGTCGCCGTGTGGAAGTCCGCCTCGACCGGCGAGGCGGCTTCGGCGGTGCTCGCCGCCGACTCCAGCGGGTCGAAGACCTCCTCACCGACTCCGACGAAGAGCAGGACGTCCAGGAGCAGGACGTCCGAGCCGAATAAGCCGGTGACGCCCTCGGCGCGCCGCACGTCCACCCCCACGCCCTCGGTGGGGCGCACCACCGCCGGGCCGCGCCCCACGCCGACGTCCACCCCCTCGGTGAAGCGCACCACCGCGCAACCTCGCCCCACGCCCACGCCCTCGAAGAAGCGCCCGACCGCGCGACCTACCCCCACCTCCAGCAGGACCGCGACGGGGAGCGCCGCGTTCTCCCTCGACTACGTGCGCGTCCAGGGAGGTAGCAAGATCACCCAGGAGGGCGTGACCTGCTACGTCGGAACGGCGAACTTCGCGGTCGGGCTGGGGGCCACGAAGATGGGGGCGCCGTACTCCTACCAATGGATCTTCGACGGGGCGGTCATCGAGAGCGGCTCGTCGCGGTTGCCGTCCTACGCCCGCGACGACTACGTGGCCTCGAAGAAGGTCTTCACCCCGTCGGACGGGAGGCACACGGTCACCTTCCGCCTCACCTCGCCGGTCGCCAGGGCCAAGTCCGTCAGCTTCACCATGTGCCCGACGAAGCCGTAGGGCCCGCCCCGAATCTCGGCGGAAAGGGAGATCTCACTCAGAAGAAGACCCCCGGTTAGGTGGCGGATCGAAGCCGTATGTCGATCGCGGCGACCCGCTCGGCCGGGATGCCCCATGGTTCGGGCACGCCGACCTGCGCGTCCAGGTCCCACAGGACGCATCGCTCGCCGGGCCGAGCCACCATCGACCAGGCGACGATGGTGCGGCCCAGCTGATCGCTCATCGAGCCTGCGACGGCCGTGCCCGGCAGGCCACCGCCCTCAGGATGGTGGTGCAGGTAGCGGCCGTACGCGGCCGAGCAGAACGCCGCATACCGCGCGGTGCACAGAATGAACCCGTGCCACGCCTCGTCAACGGCGTGCGACGGCATGCCAATGATCCGGTTGTCACGCATCGCGGCGCCGCAGCAGCGCAGCCACTGCCGCAGCCCAGTCTCGACAAGCTCGCGAGGTTGGTAGGGGCACGTCTCGAAGACGGCATCGGGCAGGTCCAAGCCGTCGACGACCCGGGCCATGCGATCGATGCGGATTCTGCGGCGTATCGAGAACATCCCTACCTCCCGGCCGGAAGCGGGATTCACTGTATCGATGGAGATGGCAATTCTGATCGGGCTCGGCGTTCTTGTCATCTGGTGGCTAGTTCGAAAGGCCGACGACGACGCGGGTCGGCAAGACAAGTGGGACAGCGCCGGCGGCGCAGGTTCTGGGGGTGGGGGCGGCGGTGGGGACGGCGATGGGGATGGCGGTTGCGGCGGTGGTTGTGGCGGCGGGTAGGGGTGCGCCGGTAACCAGCGGGGACGTCGTGCGCGGCGTGGACAGACGTACGCGTGGCAGTTCTTCGCAAGCTGGCTAGCGGCTGCCCGGCGCCGAGCCTGCCTGAACAGCAGGCCCGATGGCTCATATCAGGCGGAGGCGTAGTCGGCCAGGGCGGGCTCCAGCAGGTCGAAGGCTTGGGTGGCTTCGGCGGCGATGGTGTGGGCGATCTGGTCGTTGGGGTGTCCGGCGAGGGTGAGGGTCTGAATGCGGTGAAACAGCACGCGGTGGACGGTGCCCAGCAGGGCGGCGGCGGTCTGCGCGGTGATGTCGTCGGACTGAGCGGCGGTGACGTCGGCGAGCACCTGCGCGAGGTGGTGTTCACGCTGGTCGTGCAGGCCGCGCAGGCAGGCGGTCAGGGTGGGGCTGTCGGCGATCATGCGGGCGAACTCCTGGCCGGAGAATCCGGCGACCGGGTCCTGGGCGGCCACGGCGTCGGCGAACGCGCGGCGCAGCGCGGCCAGCGCTGATTCCCCTGGGCGTCGTGCGGTGACGGCATGGGCCAGGGAGGCGGCGAACTCCTCCTGATGGTCCAGGGCCAGGTCTTCCTTGCGCGGGAAGTAGTTGGTGACGGTCTTCTTGGCGACGCGGGCGGCGGCGGCGATCTCGGCGATGGTCGTCTGCTCGAAGCCCTGGGCGATGAACAGCCGGGTCGCGTGGTCGGAGATGAGCTGCCGGGTCTCGTGCTTCTTGGTCTCGCGCAGCCCGGCGGCCGGGGCGGGAGTCTGGGTAGCCATGACGCAATCTTACCCTCGTAGCATCTTTATGTTGACATCCTTGGACGTCTTGGGCTAAATTTACCTCCGTCGTAAGTTTATGACGATGGAACACCAAGTCCGAAGGGGACGCCCATGCGCAAGCACACCCACGACGCCGCCGCGCCCATGGCCGAGTTCGCTCGTGTGCCCCGGTCGCAGCAGCCCGAGCGGCCCCCGCTGCACGGCGCCGAACTGCGTCGTCCGCCGTCCGACCACAGCATCCGCGCGTCGCAGAAAGGCCGGGGCATGCGCATCGTCCCCCGGCGCCGCAGCTACTGACCCCACCCCCCACCGCCCCAGAGGAGATCTCGTGCAGTTCATCGCTTCCACCGTCTCGCTGACCGTCGACGACGTCGCCGCCTCCCAGGCGTTCTTCACCACCTACCTGGGCTACACCGTCCAGCAGGCCGCCGACGGCTTCGCCTCCCTGTCGCGCGACGACGCGGTCGACATCGTCCTGCTCGCCCGCGGCATCGAGGTGCTGCCGCCCGAGCAGCGCGACCAGCGTGCCGGCGGTCTGATCCTCGCCTTCACCCTCGCCGGCGGCCTGGCCGAGCAGGAAAAGCAGCTGCGCGACGCCGGGGCGCAGATCACCATGCCGCTGCGCCAGGAGCCCTGGGGCGAAGCCTTGTTCCAGGTCACCGACCCCAACGGCGTGATCGTTCAGTTCGTCGAATGGGCCGCCCCCGAACACCGCTGACCCGCCCCCACGACAAAGGCGCGTCTAGTGCTGTCAGGTGAGGAAGTCCACCAGGACGGGCCGGAGCGCTTCCGGCTGGTTGAGCACGCCGTGATCCTGCCCGTCGAGGGTGAGGTAGCGGGCGCCGGGGACGGCGTCGGCGACGGCGCGGGCGGCGGCAGTGAGCCACTGCGGGCTGAGGCCACCGCCGATGGCGAGCGTCGGCATCGTGATGGTCTCCAGCCGGTCGGCAGGCAGGACGCTGCCGGGGCCGCACAGCGCGGCGTCGTAGGGCAGCGTGTGCGCGAGCCCGGTGAACCACTTCCACACCGGCTCGGCCCGCATGCCCTCGACCATCTCGGCGGGCACGTCCACCGCCTCGGTCAGGAAGAGCGCCACCGTCTCGTCGCGGCGGCCCTGCCCGAGCAGGGTCCGGAAACGGTCGACCAGGTCGACGGGCGGGCGGGCACGGGTGCCCTCGACGACGTACGGCGGCTCGTAGACGGCGAGACGGTCGATCGGCAGGCCGCGCTGGGCCGCCTCCAGGGCCAGGACCCCACCCGAGGAGTGCCCGAACACGGCGGCCGATCCGCCCGCGTGCTCGATCAGCGCGGCGAGGTCCTCGATCTCACGCTCGACGGCGTAACCGTCGTCGGCCGTCCCGCTGTCGCCCCGGCCGCGACGGTCGTAGGTGATCGCGGTGAGGTCGGGGGCCAGCGCGGCGGCCAGCGCGGCGACCGTGGAGCGGTCGTTGAAGGCGCCGCCCACGAGGATCACCGGGCGCCCGGCGCCGGTCTGCTCGAAAGCGATGGGCGTGCCGTCGGCCGAGGTCACGGTCTGGAAGGCGGGCTGTGTCATGTCTCCTCCTGAGGCTGTGGGCGAAGGCGGGGCCGCCTCGCACAGTGAAGTCGGAGCCGTCCCGCGCGTCTCGACATCGGTGGTCATCCAGCGTCGCGGATGGCGCGGGCGGCGTTGATCAGGCCGATGTGGCTGAAGGCCTGCGGGAAGTTTCCGATGGGTTCCCCTGTCGCGGAGTCGACCTCTTCGGCCAGCAGGCCGACGTCGTTGGCGTACGAGGACGCGGTCCTGAACGCCTGTTCGGCCAGGGCGCCTTCGCCCGCGAGCGCCAGGGCGTGGGCGAGCCAGAAGGTGCACAGCAGGAACGTGCCCTCCTGCCCGGGGAGCCCGTCGGCGGCGCGGTACCGGTGCACCAGGCCGCGGGCGTCGGTCAGACGTGCGGCCACGGCGTCGACGGTGGCCCGCACGCGGGGATCGTCGCCGGGCAGGAAGCCGACCATCGGCATCATCAGCACGGACGCGTCCAGATCGGAGTCGGCGAATGTCTGGGTGAAGGCGCCCACGTCCTGGTTCCACCCGCGGGTCAGGATCGCGGCGCGGATCTGCTCGCGGGCGCGCGTCCAGTGCTCGACGCGCCCGGTGGCCCCGAGCAGGGGAGCCAGGGTGATCGCCCGGTCCAGACCCACCCAGCACATGAGTTTCGAATGGAGGTAGTGCCGGTTCGGCCCCCGGATCTCCCAGAGGCCCTGATCCGGTTCCTGCCAGCGGCGGGCGGCCGCCTCGGCCACGCCGATCAGGAAGGAGCGGGTGAGCGCGTCGGGCGTGCACGCGTCGCGGTAGATCTGGTGGGCCGCGTCCAGCAACTCCCCGTAGACGTCGATCTGGCGCTGCAGCCACGCGTCGTTGCCGACGCGTACCGGAGCGCTGCTCCGCCAGCCGGTCAGGTGGGTCAGCGGCCGTTCGCTCAGGTCCCGTTCGCCACCCACGCCGTACATGATCTGCAGGTCCATCCCGAGGTCGAGCTGGGTCGCCGAGGCGCGGGCGAGGAAGGTGAAGAACGCGGTCTCCTCCATCTCGCACGCCGCCGTGGCGAGCGCCTGCAGGGTGAAGCTGGTGTCGCGGATCCAGGTGTAGCGGTAGTCCCAGTTCCGCACGCCGCCGACGCTCTCGGGCAGCGACGTGGTGGCCGCGGCGACGATGGCCCCGGTGGGGGCGAACGTCAGCGCTCGCAGCACCCGGCCGCTCAGGGCGACCTGGTCCTGCCAGGGGCCCTGGTACGCGGCGTGCAGCCGCGACCAGGAACGCCAACCCGCGACGGTGTCCTTGAGGTGGCGGCGGATGCGCCGCGGGCTGCGGTGCGGTGGTTCGGCGCCCCAGGCCCAGCCCGCCTGCAGGGCCAGGCCGAGGCGTTCTCCGGCCCGCAGCGTGACGGTGGCGTCGGCGACCGAACCGCTCACCCGCAGGTCGACGGGGGCCGACAGGGTGAGGAGGTGCGCCCCGCCGTGGGCGACCAGGCCGCCGCGGACGGGCCGCATCAGCGGCTTGACGAGCCCGAACTCGGGCCGCGGCGCGTACACGACCTGCACGGGGACGCGCCCTTCGACGCAGGTCGCCTGGCGCAGCAGGACGCCGGGCGAGGACGCGCCCATCGCGTGCCCGCGTTCCCCGCCGCCCAGCGCGAGGGCGTCCACCAGGACCACGGTTCCGCCGGGGCAGCGGAAGGTGGTCTCCAGTACCAGAGTGCCGTCCAGGTACCGGCGGGTCACCTCTGCGGCCCCGCTGGGCCGGATCGACCAGTAGCCGGCGTTCTCGTCGAGCAGCCGGGCGAAGATGGACGGGCTGTCGAAGCGCGGCATGCACAGCCAGTCCACCGAACCGTCGGACGTGACCAGGGCCGCGGAACGACAGTCCCCCAGCAGGGCGTGGTCGCTGATCGGTCGCGTGCTCAACGATGCCTCGTCAACCGCGCGGCGAGGGGCGCCGGGCTCGTGGCGGGCGAGGCCGGGGCCGGGTGAGGGCCCTGCGCCGGCGCGTCCTGATGGCGTAGGCGAGCGCGGATCCGGCGAAGAGCACGCCGGTTATCAGCAGCCATCGGCCGAGGTACGGGCTCAGGTCCAGCGCTGTCGACCTGCGGTAGTTGGCCTCGGAGAAGCGGAGGATGAGCGGGAACCAGATCAGGAACAGCAGCCCGGAAAGGGCGGCCGGCACCCGGACGTAGTTGATCGACGGTGCCCAGGCGACGGGGGGCGACGGCGGACGGCGGCGACGCCACGGCCGCCGCTGGGCGGCGACGTCGGCGATGGCGTACAACGGGTACAGCAGCAGGTCGTGGACGATCGCGGCGCCGACGAACCACACCAGGAAGCCGACCCAGATGCCCGCGGCGACGACCCGGCTGGCGGCGTACCCGGCCAGGGCGAAGCAGGCGATCAGCGCCAGCAGGTGCAACGGGTCGGCCCCGTAGCGGGCGGTCATCCACCGGTACATGGCGCGGATCCGGGCAGCCATGGCGCCGCTCACGATCCGGTGGGGTAGAAGCTGAGCTTGCGGACCCACTTCGTGTTGTGCACGCCGGGGGCGTTCGGGACGATCATCCTGGCGGGAAACCCGTGGTCGAGAGACAGGTCGGCGCCGTTGACCCGCAGGGCGAGCAGGGAGCGGGGGTCGGCCACCTGGCTCGCGCTCAGCGACGCCTGGCCGAAGGCGCCCCCGCGTTCCAGGGATTCGACGAACACGTACGCCGAGCCTGGCGTCACGCCCACCAGCCGGGCCAGGTCGGCCAGCCGCACGCCCGTCCACGTCTGCTCGGTCGACCAGCCCTCCACGCACGCGATCGGCAGCGCGTACGTGTGCAACGGCATCGACAGCAGGTCCGCGCGCTTCAGGAGTGCCGCGAGCGGGCCGACCACCTGCAACACCCATCCGGGGCCGGTGTCGGCCGGATTGATGCCCATCTCGGCGGCGGCCTTGTTCACCTGGAAGTCGTTGGGGCCCGAGCCGTAGTCCCGTCCGTGCGGGGCGAGCAGTGCGGTGCGTCGCAGCGGCCCGTCCAGGGTCTGGCCGACGGACAGGCCGAGCGTCACCAGCGAGGCGCCGCCGACGAAGGCGAGCAGACCTCGGCGCGAGATGGTGGGGTCCGCCGGGCGCACGGGGGCCAGGCCGTCCGGATCGGGCGGCTCCGGCCGGGTGCCGTCGAGGCCGGTCCGCAGCTCACGGCGGAAGCTGCGCGACCGCAGCGACCGGACCATCTTCGGCAGCTTGACGGCGACGTGGACGGCGAACGCCGCGAGGAAGATCCACGCCCCGTACAGGTGGGCCGGGTAGAAGGAGAACGGGAAGACGTAGAAGAGCTGAATGTTCAGGATGCCGGTGACGAACTCGAACACCGCGCCGCCGACCAGGAGCAGCAGGCTGGCACGTTCCAGAGCCTGGGCGGGCGAGCGGGCCGGAGGCCAGGCGAACAGCTTAGGGATCACCGACCACAGCTTGGCCAGCAGTACCGCGACCAGCGTGAGCCCGAGGGTGACGTGCACTCCCTGGGTGACCCGGTACAGCCAGGCCGGGTGCGTCGGCCAGCCGAACAGGTAGAAGCTCAGCCACCCGCTCTCCGGAGTCGTGTCGTTGATGGGCAGCCGCGGTTCGTAGGCGGCGTACGACACCAGTCCGGTGATCGCGACGATCGGGATCCCGATCAGCAGCACGAGGCCGAGTACCGAGGTCAGCCACGGGCCGCGCAGCGGGCTGCGCCAGAACTCCGGCCGGAACGGGCCCGGTGGCGGGCCTGGCGGCCAGGTTCGTCCCGGACGCGCGGGCGTGCGGCCCGCCTTCGCGGCGGGCTCGTCGCCGCGCTGGGCGTCCCCCTGGGACGGCCGATCCGACATCGAATCCCCCCGAAACCTCAGCGAAAGCAGTTGAGCGCTCAGGCTCGCGTTCGAAAAGCAGGTCGTCAGCGTTACTTGTCGGAAATGCCCTCTTCTGGGGTTGTCTAACGTGCCAGGTCGGGCGGTCAGCCGAGCCGGCCGGCGATCTCCGAGCAGGAACCCCGCCCCACGGGGAGCCACAACGCCGAAGGCCGCGAAGATCCCCCTCCGATCGGCTGGAACACCTCGTCAGAGACGTCCGCCAGCAACCTTTGGGGGCAGCGGCGGTAGTACCGGGCCAGGTCGGGGGGGAATCCCTGGAGATCGGCCTGCTGCGCGACCACGATCGCGGCGAACCGCCGCCCGGCCACCGCGCGGGCGATGCTCCGTTCCAGCTCGGCTCGGGCGGCACGGTCGGTGCCCCGCAGGACGTCCCCGGCGGCGGCCAGGTGCGCCACCGGCGGCAGCCCGGCCAGCACGAGCAGACCCGGATCGGAGACGAGTGCCACCGGCCCGCCGAGCCCCGCCAGCCACGCGCGGAGCCGGTCACCGGTGCGGCGGTCGGCGGCGTCCGGGATCACCCGGCCGGCCGCGAAGGTGGTGACGGCGAGGACGACGAGCTGCGCCAGCACCAGCGTGCCGGCCAGCGCCCGGCTCAGGCTCGGCGCCGGGCGTGCCCTGGGCGAGGACGGCGAGCTGTGCCGGCGCGGGCGGGCGCCAGGTGAGGACGGCGTGCTGTGCCGGCGCGGGCTCGGTGCCGGGCCGCCCATCCCGATGCCGGCGAGCACGGCCACGGCCGCGTACACCGGGAGCATGTTGTTCACCGCGCCGCCCGTGTGCAGGAGGGCGGCGTAGCCCTCGACGGCCAGCGCGAGGCAGCCCAGGCCGACGAGCAGCGGGATCCGCCCGGCCGCGAGCAGGGCCGCCCCCAGGGCGACGCCGAGCGTGGGCAGCAGGTACCAGGTCCAGAACCCGGCGAGCGCAGCGTGCTCGACCGGGTGCTGGGCGAGCAGCTCGAAGACGTAGAACACGTACCAGCCGTGGCTTGTCACGTCCCAGAGGAGCGTGGTCAGGCCCACCACGCCCGCGAACGTCGCGGCGAGCACCGCCGCCGGCCGGCGTTGACGGCCGCACACCAGCGCCACGGTGATCGCCACCGCCTCGGCGAGGGCGCTCTGCTTGGTGAGGAAGGCGGCTGCGAGCAGCAGGCCGGCGACCACCGCGCCGCCCGGCCCGCGCATCCACCGGGCCACGTAGAGCCCGGCGAGGCTGAAGAGGAGGAACAGCGAGTCCACCCGGGCGAAGTCGAACCAGGAGGCGGCGGCGAAGTAGGTCGCGGCGTAGAGCCCCGCCGCGGCCACCCCGGCGGCCAGGTCCCCGGTCTCGCGCTGGACCAGCCGGGCGAGGACGGCGAGGCAACCGAGGCAGGCGGCCAGCGAGACCAGCCGGAGCGGGAGATAGGAGACCCCCAGCGCCTCCGCCAGGGCCGCCGACGCGGCGAAGTACAGCGGGGGGTAGGAGTCGGGCACGTAGTCGACCGTGGGAGCGGTGTACAGCGGCTGCCCGGCGAGCAGCCGTTCCACCTCGACCAGCGAATTGCCCTCCAGCCATTCCAGGGCGTACGGATAGCCGATCCGGCTCGCGGCGGTGCCGGCCCACACGGCGATCGCGGCGAGCCCCGCGCCCGCGGCCAGCAGCACCGGAAGCCGCGCCGCGCCTGCCAGGCCGGGCCGTGCCCCGCCGCGCGGAAGTCCGCGAGAGCGTGAGACGACGGTTCGTCCCAGATCATCGGAAGGCGTCCACGGCCACACCGGTCACGTTAACGGCGAACGCCCGGAGGCCGGGTCGGGGCCGCCGCATGAAATGTCCTTCATATGGTCAAAGCTGCCGTGGAGCGGGATCGGCGCTCCCCGAACACGGGAGCCTCCCGCCCTAGGGTTGGCGTGGTGAGGACACTCGTCACCGGCGCGGCCGGGTTCGTCGGAAGCCATGTGGTCGAGGCGCTGGAGGCCGCCGGCCACGAGGTCTCCGGCCTCGACCGCCGGCCCGGGGCCGGTCTCGTTCTCGGCGACGTGCGCGATGCGGAGACGCTCGCCCGGTCGCTGCGCGGCGTCGACGCGGTGGTCCACCAGGCCGCGAAGGTCGGGATCGGGCTCGGCGTCGCCGACATGCCGGAGTACGCGTCGGTGAACGTGCACGGCACCGCCGTGCTGCTCGCCGCCATGGCGGAGCACGGCGTGAGCCGCCTGGTCCTGGCCTCGTCGATGGTCGTGTACGGCGAGGGCGTCTACGACTGCCCGCGGCACGGCCGCGTCCGGCCCGGCCCACGCGCGCAGCCGGATCTCGCCCGCGGCGCCTTCGAACCCCGCTGCCCGTACTGCGGATCGGAGCCGTCCCCCCTCGCGACCGACGAGGACGCGCCCCCCGAGCCCCGCAACGCCTACGCCGCCACCAAGCTCGCCCAGGAGCACCTGGCCGCCAGCTGGGCGCGGGAGACGGGCGGCACGGCGATCGCGCTGCGCTACCACAACGTCTACGGCCCGAGGATGCCCAGGGACACGCCGTACTCGGGGGTCGCCGCCATCTTCCGGTCGGCTCTGGAGTCCGGCAGGGCGCCCCGGGTGTTCGAGGACGGCCGGCAGCGGCGTGACTTCGTGCACGTCCGGGACGTCGCCCGCGCCAACGTCCTGGCCCTCGGCTCCGGCGTCCCTCCGGCGGCGCTGACGACCTGCAACGTGGCCAGCGGCGAACCGCACACGATCGGCGAGATGGCCGCCGCGCTCGCGGCCGCGCACGGCGGTCCGGAGCCGGTCACGACCGGTGAGTACCGCCTCGGGGACGTGCGGCACATCGTCGCCGCCGCGGGCCGCGCCGCGCGTGAGCTCGGGTTCCGGGCGGAGATCGGGTTCGCCGAGGGGATGCGGGAGTTCGCCGTGGCGCCACTCGGATGACCCGGCTTCGGGCTTGAACTGGTTATTTCTCGGAAAGCAGGCGTCCTTCGCGGACGGGTCGAGCCTGTCCGCCGCTCTAGCGTCGAACCATGCGGATCGATGTGGTGCTGCCCTGCCTCGACGAGGAGGCGGCGCTGCCGTGGGTGCTCGAACGGATGCCGGACGGCTTCCACCCGATCGTGGTCGACAACGGTTCGACCGACGGATCGGCGCGGATCGCCGCCGAGCTCGGCGCGACGGTGGTGACCGAGCCCAGGCGCGGGTTCGGCGCCGCCTGCCACGCGGGGCTGACCGCCGCGACCACGGACGTCGTGTGCTTCATGGACGCCGACGCGTCGCTGAACCCCGAGCAGCTGCCACGGGTGACCGGGCCGGTGGTGGCCGGCGAGGCGGATCTGGTCCTCGGGCGTCGCGTCCTCCGACCCGGCGCGTCCTGGCCGGTGCACGCCCGGCTGGGAAACGCCCTGCTGGCCAGGAGGCTGCGCCGCCGGACCGGCGTCCCCCTGCACGACCTCGGCCCGATGCGGGCGGGCGGACGCGCCGGGCTGCTGGCGCTCGGGCTGGTCGACCGCCGCTGCGGCTACCCCCTGGAGATGGTCCTGCGCGCGGCGGCCACGGGCTGGCGGATCGGCGAGGCCGACGTGGACTACCTGCCCCGGGCGGGCCGGTCGAAGGTGACCGGCACCGTGCGCGGCACGCTGCGGGCCATCGGCGACATGCGCCGGGTCATGGCCGGACGGGAGCGCAGGGCATGACAGGGGAGACGGCCGCGTCCCAGGTCGTGGTCCTCGCCAAGGAGCCGGTGCCGGGCCGGGTCAAGACCCGGCTGACCCCGCCCTTCACCCCACGCGAGGCCGCCGCACTGGCCGCCGCGGCGCTGCAGGACACCCTGCGGACGGTCGCCCGCGTGCCCGCCACCCGCCACGTGATCGCACTGGACGGCACTCCGGGGCCATGGCTCCCCGAGAGCTTCACGGTGCTGCCGCAGCGCGGCGACGGGCTGGACGAGCGGCTCGCGGCGGCCTTCGACGACGCCCACCGGCTGCTGCCCGCCCCCGTCGTGCTCATCGGCATGGACACCCCGCAGATCACGCCGGACCTGCTGGTCACCGCGCTCTGTCTGCTCGGCCCGCACGACGCGGTGTTCGGCCCGGCGACGGACGGCGGCTTCTGGCTGCTCGGCCTGCGTGCGCCCGATCCGGCGCTGCTGCTCGGAGTCCCGATGTCGGAGCGGACCACCGGCGAGGAGCAGCTGCGGCGGCTCGAGGACGCCGGGCTGAGCGTGGCCTCGATGCCCTGCCTGACCGACGTGGACACCGCCGAGGACGTGTTCGCCGTGGCCGCGCTCGCCCCGCACTCCCTCTTCGCCGCCAAGCTGAACGAGTTCACCGCGACGCTCTGACACCTGAACCCCGGCAGGCGCGTAGGTTTCCGGGTTAGGTCAGCGCGCGTACCGGGTGTACTGCTTGCGGATGATCGGCCGGTAGTCGGGCGCGGGCTCGGCGGCGATCGACAGCGGCCAGCGCGGACGCGTCCCCGTGAGCGCCCATGCCGCCTGGACCGCGGCCCCGTCGGCGACGTACTCGCCGGGGCGCGGGACGACCACGGGCGGCTCGAACGTCTGCGCGGCGATCTCCTGCACGGCGGCGTTCTGGGCCGTCCCGCCGATCAGCAGGATGCGGCCGGTCTCGACCCCCTGCCGGTGGACGGCCTCGAGACCGTCGGCGAGACCGCACAGCATGCCCTCGATCGCCGCCCGCGCCAGGCTCGGCCGGGTCGCCGAGCCGAGCGTCAGCCCGAAGAGCGTGGCCGTGGCGTCGGGCAGGTTGGGAGTGCGCTCGCCCTCGAAGTACGGCTGCAGCACGAGGCCGTGCGCGCCGGGAGGGGCTTCGAGGGCGAGTTCGCCGAGTTCGCCGTGGTCGACGTCGAGGATGCCCGCCACGGCGTCCAGGACGCGGGCCGCGTTCAGCGTGGCAACCAGCGGCAGGAACAGGCCGCTGGCGTCGGCGAACCCGGCGACGGTGCCCGTGTCGTCGCGTGTCGGGTGGTCGGTCACGGCGAAGACGGTGCCGCTCGTCCCGATCGACACGACGACGTCGCCGGGGGCCGCGCCGAGGCCGAGCGCCGCTCCCGCGTTGTCGCCCGCGCCTGCGCCGACGACGGCCGACGTCCCGGAGACCGTGCCCGCGCGTTCCGACGGGCCGAGGACCCGCGGCACGATCGCCGCGTGCCCGAGCGCCCGTTCGAAGAGCTCCAGGTCGTACCGGCCGGTGGCCGGGTCCCAGTAGGCCGTGCCGCTGGCGTCCGACCGGTCCGTGACGAGCGCGCCGAGGTCCGGCCCGAGCGCGCTCGAAGCGGCCGGGCCGTACCCGCGCAACCGCCAGGTCAGCCAGTCGTGCGGCAGCGCGACGGCGGCGACCTGGGCGGCGTTGTGCGGCTCGTTGTCGCGCAGCCAGCGCAGCTTGGCGGCGGTGAAGGAGGCCACCGGGACGGTTCCCGTCCTGCGCGCGTAGGTCTCGGCGCCCACCTCGGACACCAGGTCACGCGCGGCGGCGGCCGATCTGGTGTCGTTCCGGAGCAGCGCCGGACGGATGACGCGGCCGTCGCCGTCGAGCGGGATGAGGCCGTGCTGCTGACCCGCGATCGCGATCGCCGCGACCTCGTCGAGCCCGCCGGCGCGGGCGACCGCCGCCCGCAGCGCCTCCCACCACCGCGCCGGATCCACCTCGGTGCCTGGCGGATGGGCGGCCTTGCCGGAGCGGACCAGATTTCCGGTGACGGCGTCTCGGATCACGACCTTGCAGTTCTGGGTCGACGAATCGACGCCCGCGACGAGTGCCATTGTTGTCTCACTGCATCGACGTACGAGCCCGATCACCTGCCAGTTTAGCTGGTCAGATAAAGGCCGAAGATTCATATTGTTTGCGAGGCCCGCGCTCACCGGCCGGCGGCGAGCTGCCGGTCACCCGTGCATGAGGCCGGCCAGGAAGTCCAGGACGACGGGGCCGGCGAAGTCGCGGAACTCCTCGAAGTAGGCGTGCCTGGCGCCGGCGATGAGCACCATCCTCGCCCCCGGGACGCGTTCGGCGAGCAGGGACGCGTTGGCCGCCGGGTTGAGGAGGTCGTCGGTTCCGTGGATGACCAGCGTCGGCGCGGTGATGCGGGGCAGCGCGTCCCAGGCGTCGTGCCCGGCGCTGGCCGCGAGGTGGCGGCGCCGCGCGAAGGCGGGCATCCCGGGATCGCCGACCGTGGTGTGCGGGCCGGGGTGGGTGGCCAGCCATCCGGGGGTGTACATCAGCTCCAGCAGGGCCTGGAGGGCCGCCCGCCTGTCGGGCTGGGCCAGCGACTTCCTGACGGCGTTGTCACGTTCGAGGCCGTGCCCGCCTCCCGGCGAGGTGCAGCCCAGCACCAGCGAGCGCACCCGGGCGGGGTGGTCGGCGGCCAGCCACTGGGCGACGCGCCCGCCCATCGACGTCCCGTAGACGTGGGCGCGCTCGACGCCCAGGTCGTCGAGGACGGCGATCACGTCCGAGGCGAACCCGCGCGTGCTGTACGGCATGTCGGGTTTGTCGCTCTCGCCGGTGCCGCGGTAGTCGAGGGTGACCGTGAGGTGGTCGTTCTCGAAGTCGGTCCTGACGCCGTCCCACCAGTGGTGGTTGTTGGCCTGGCCGGCCAGGAGGACGAGGGCCTCGCCCCGGCCGCGGGTCTGGTAGGACAGCGCGACGCCGTCCCGGCTTATGGCTACTGGCACGGTCCGATCCTGCCTGATCAGCGCTGATGCTCAAAATGCAGCATTTGACGAAGCTGATGCCTGTTAAGCATCATCGCTCGATGGACGTGCAAACGCTGCGCTGGTTCCTGTCGTTGTGCGACACGGAGAACATGCGCGACACGGCGGCGATCGAGGGCGTCAACCAGTCCACGCTGTCGCGCGCCCTCGCCCGGCTGGAAGCGGACCTCGGTGTCGAGCTGTTCCACCGGCACGGCCGCCGGCTCGCCGTCAACCGGTTCGGCGCGCTGTTCCGCGAGCACGCCGCCCGCGCGGTAGGCGAAGTGGACGACGCGCGCCGGCGCCTCGACGCCCTGGCCAACCCCGACACCGGGCTGATCAGGCTGGGGTTCCTGCACTCCGTGGGACGCTGGCTGGTCCCCGAGATCCTGCGCGACCACCGGGCCGTCACCCCCGGCATCCGGTTCGAACTGCGCCAGGGGTTCGCCCGCGAGCTGTTCGCCTGGCTCAACGGCGGCGACATCGACGCCGCCCTGGTCACCCCGCCCCCGCAGGGCGACGGCGCGCGCTGGCACCGGCTTCGCGAGCAGCAGCTCTGCATCGCCCTGCCGGTCGACCACCCGCTCGCCGCCGTCGAGGAGCTGACCCTCCGGGACGTGCGCGACGAGCCGTTCATCGCCCTCCCTCCCACCACGGACCTGCGCCGGGTCATCGACGGGCTGTGCCGCGAGGCCGGGTTCGAACCGGTCATCGCGTTCGAGAGCGAGGAGATCGCCACCGTGCGCGGCCTCATCGGCGCCGGGCTGGGCGTGGGCATCCTGCCCCGGCCCGCCACGCCGGAGCACGACGACCCCGCCTACCGTCCCCTGGTGCCGGCGCAGCAGCGCCCCATCGGCCTCGCCTGGAATCCCCTGCCGTCTCCCACGGCGGCCACGGCGCGCTTCGTCGCGCACCTGACCCGGTGACTCCCGGCTACTCGTCCACCAGCGCGTACGCCCGCACGGGGAAGGTGCCCATGCCCTCGACGCACGGCGGGGCGGCGTGGAAGCGGAAGCCCGACGGGGGCAGTTGGTCGAGCCCTCGTCGCGGGATTCCGGCAAAGATGCGGGCCCGTACAAGTACTACGCGGCGTACGTCATAGGCCGCAGCAGGCGTCACCGATGTTTATTGCGACTGGCGGCGATAAAACATCGGGCGGCGAAACCCTTTGCCTGGAAGCAGGCGCGGCCCTATTGTCACGCCTCGTGAAGAAAATTCTGATCACGGCGCTGTCCGCCGCCTCGATGCTGTCCTTATCGGGTACGGCCACCGCCGCGACGACGGCATATCCCGTCAAACACCCGAAGCTCATTGCCAACCCGCTCTACGAGGCCGGCGCGCTGCCCACGTCCACCTGCACGGAGCCGCCGCTCAAGAAGAACGACCGCAAGGCGGCCCGGACCTACGTCAACGCAATCGTCGGCTGCCTGGAAACCACCTGGGAGCAGCACCTCACCGGCGCCGGCCTGCCTTACCGCAAGGCCAAGGTGCGGTACATCGACAAACTGCCCAAGAAGTACTGCGGCATCAACATCAACAACGACGATTCGCAGAGCCTTTACTGCGAACAAACCGGCACGCTGGTCTTCCAACTGGGCAAGGACTGGCTCAGCGACCCCTCGGACCTCTGGCTGTTCACCATGGTCGCCGAGACGTACGCCAACCACGTCCAGAAGCTCGTCGGAATTTACGACGCCTTTGACGCGGCGCCGGCCCACAGCAAGGCCGAGGTCAGGGAGCAGCAACGGCGTAACAGTCTCCAGCTCGGCTGCTTCGGCGCCGCTTTCCTGAAGAGCGTCTGGCCGCTCGAAGGCAGGACCACGAAGGACTGGACGTACCTGCAGAGCCTCCGCTCAGGGGACGCTCGCGGTGCGGAGCGCTGGTTCGGCAAGAGGGCCAACGTCGTCGCCTGGACCAAGCGCGGCTTCGCCACCGGCGACCCGGGTTCGTGCAACACCTGGGCGGCCGCCTCCTCGAAGGTGGCCTAGCGCTCAGCTCAGCGACACGTCGAGGACGGTGAGGTACTCGTTCGCGGCGATGTTCGACGTCACCGTCGATCCGCTCCGGGTGGTGGGCGGCTGGTCGAGCTTGTAGACCTGCACGCTCACCCCCTGGGCACGGGTGAGTTCGATCGCGCCGGACGAGGTGTCGTTGTAGGAGAACAGGTGTGCGCCCGGTCACGTGCGCGGGTCGCGCTCCTCGGTACGGCGGGCGGCCAGGCGGCCGGGGTCCGGCCAGTGCACGGCGTAGGCCCAGCCTGCCCGCTCGAACCAGCGGATCAGCCGGGCGCTCGGGTCGAGCTGCCCCTTGAGCACGCCGTGCCGGGCACAGGTCGGCTCCACGTGATGCCAGTTGTGCCAGCCCTCGCCCAACGTCAGCATCGCCACCCATCTCACGTTCGACGACCGGTCCCTGGTCCGGAACGGACGCTCGCCGAAGGTGTGCGCGATGGAGTTCACCGACCACGTGACGTGGTGCACCACGGCGTAGCGGACCAGCCCGCCCCAGAAGAAGGCGGTCCACGCGCCCGTCCACGACATCGACCACAGCCCGCCCACCGCGGCGGGGAGCGCGAACGACAGCGCCACGACGGCCGGGTAGGCGGCGTCGAACCGCCGGATGTCCGGGTCGGCCAGCAGGTCCGGCACCCAGTGCCGGCGGCTGGAGCGGTGGCGCGCGGTGTAGAACCAGCCGACGTGGGCGTGCATCATGCCGCGCAGCAGGGCCAGGCCACCGTCGCCGTAACGCCACGGCGAGTGCGGGTCGCCGTCACGGTCGGCGTACTTGTGGTGACGGCGGTGTTCGGCCGTCCACAGCGTGACCGGGCCCTCGACTGCCATGCCGCCGGCCAGCATGAGCGCGATGCGCAGCGGCCTGCGGCACCTGAACGCCCGATGGGTGAAGAGCCGGTGGTAGCCGATGGCGATCCCGAAGATGCTGACCAGGTACATTACGACCGCGATGAGCACGTCGCGCGGGCCGATGCCCCACCCCCAGGCGGCGGGTACGGCGAGAGCCAGCAGCAGCACGGGAAGCACCACGAGGACGACCAGGTAGGCGGTACGGCGGCCGGTGGTGACCGCCACCGTCTCCGCCCTGCCCGAGCCCGGCCGCGGCACGGATGACCAGCTCACGCTACCTCCCATGATCGGCGAAGACCGTTCGGCTCCTCATTGAACGGCCGGGTCCCCAGAGCACGGCAATGGCCTGGGAGTAACGAATCAATCACTTAGCGGAATCAAAACAATCCATACGGTAGTCATCTGGGAGCGTGCGTCACGTGCCTAGATTGTTGTGGCCACACAGCGTGATGATCTCTGTTCGTTCCGACTTCAGGCGGGAGGGTCTATCGCATGGGTGCCGTCGATCAGACAACCACGGGCAGCCATCTGGAGAGATACGACGAGGCTCTGGCCCGCGATCCGATGGCCGCGCTCGTCATGGTCCGAGAGTGGATGCGCACCGACTGGCGCGCCCTGTTCGCCGAGCTCCGCGGGCAACGCCCCATCTTCGTCACGCCCGCCTTCACGGTCGTGACCCGCCTGCCCGACGTCGTCGAGGTGCTCTCCCACGAGGAGGTCTTCTCGGTCCGCGCGTTCGGCCCGCGCCTCGACGCCGCGCTGGGCGGCCCGTTCATGCTGGGCCACGACGCCACCCCGATGAACTGGCGCGACCGGGGGCTGATGCAGGTCATGCTCGACCCGCGCGACGCGGCCGACGTACGCGAGCTGGCCGGGCGCCTCGCCGACGAGCTGCTCGACGCCGCCTGGCCGTCCGGCCGCGTCGAAGCGGTCCACGAGCTGTTCCGCCCCGTCGCCCTGGGCGTCTGCGCGCAGTACTTCGGTTTCTCCGGCCCCGACCCGCAGACCCTGTCGCGATGGACACGGGCCATGGTCACCGACGGCTTCGCCAACTTCACGGGCGATCCGGAGATCCAGGCCGCGTCGGTCGTCGCGGGCGCGGAGATGATGGACCACCTGCGTGGCCTGCTCGCCGAGCGCAGGGCCGCGCTGCGGGCCGGGCAGGACCTGCCTGACGACGTCTTCACCAGGCTCGTCCGCACCGCCCTGCCCGCCGCGGTCGGTATCGACGACGAGCGCATCCTGATCAACATGGCCGGGCTGCCTCTGGGGTTCGTGGAGAGCGCTCCCGGAGCCATGGTCGAGGCGGTCGAGCAGCTTCTGCTGCGCCCGCAGGTGCTGGAACAGGCCGTCCAGGCCGCCGCCGCCCGCGACCCCCGCGGCTTCGACCGCTACGTCTGGGAGGCGCTGCGGTTCAACCCGTTCTTCAAGCTGCTTCCCCGGCTGTGCGAGCGCGACCACGTCCTGGCCGCCGGCACCCCGCGCAGCACGCTGATCCCCGCGGGCACGTTCGTCCTCGCCGCGCCGGCCTCGGCCATGTTCGACGCGGACGTGGTGACGGAGCCCCACGAGTTCCGCCTCGACCGGCCGGGCCACCATCAGCTGTTCTTCGGCCACGGCCATCACGCCTGCCTCGGCGTGCATCCGGCCAGGGTCATCATCTGCGAAGTCGTCCGCCGCCTGCTGCTGCGCCCCGGCCTGCGCCTGCTCCCGGCGCCGGAAGGGCAGATCGTCCGCTCCAACGGGATCTTCCCCGACCGGTTCGTCCTCGGGCTCGGCGCAGACGGCCAGGAGGGGTGACGATGACGGCAGGCAGGGCGAAGGCGCGCGGCATCGCCACCGACGGGGCCGCCAACCGGCTCAGGTTCCTGGCTCTGACCAGTGGCCGGCCGTTATGGGAGCTCGCACAGGCCATCCAGCCGGTACGGCGTCACCTCAACGCCTCGCTGATCGACCACGCGATCCGCGAGATGCCTCCACGGCCGGAGCCGCTGAGCACGATGGCCGACTACACGTCCTGGGCGTCGCTGACCGACCGCACCTACAGCGGCAGGCACGTGCCTCCGGTCGCTGTGGCCGAGGGCTGCCGGCCCACTCCCGAGCGCGCCGCCGACCTGTTCACCCGCGGCGAGACCATGCTTCCCTGCCCTCGTTCCACGGTGCTGTTCGCGTACTTCGCCCAGTGGTTCACCGACGGCTTCCTGCGCGGCGACACCAACATCCCGCGTGACCCCCGCAAGAACAGCTCCAACCACCACATCGACCTGAACCAGGTGTACGGCCTCCACGAGACGGCGACGGCCGCGCTGCGCGCGTTCGACGGCGGGCTGCTCAAGAGCCAGCTCATCAACGGCGGGGAGTTCCCGCCGTACCTGTGCGAGAACGGCAAGATCAAACCGGAGTTCGCCCCGCTGAGCGTCATCCGCTTCGCGGAGCTCACCGACGCGCAGCGCGACACCCTGTTCGCCACCGGAAGCGACCGGGGCAACATCCAGATCGGCTTCACCATGCTCACGGTGCTGTTCCTGCGCGAGCACAACAGGGTGGCCCGCCTGCTCGCCGGGCACCACCCGCGCTGGGACGACGAGCGCCTGTTCCAGACGGCACGCAACATCCTCATCGTGCTGCTGATCAAGCTGGTGGTCGAGGAGTACATCAACCACATCACGCCCTACCACTTCCGCTTCACTCTCGACCCGCGGCTGCCGTCGTTGCTGGCCCGCGCGCCCTGGCACCGCGAGAACTGGGCCTCGGTGGAGTTCAACCTCGTCTACCGCTGGCACAGCCTGATCCCGTCCTGGCTGTCGGTGGGCGGGCGCGACCTGCCGATGGCGCAGACTCTGGTCGGCGGCGCGCTGATCCCCGAACCCGGCCTCGGCCGGCTCTTCGAGGACGCCTCCCACCAGCGCGCCGGCCGCATCGGCCTGTTCAACACCGACCCCCTCCTGAGGGAGGTGGACGTGGCCAGCATCGCCGACTCACGCGTCCTCGGCCTGGCCCCGTACAACAGCTACCGGGAGCACTGCCGCTTCCCCCGGGTACGCGGTTTCGAGCAGGTCTCCGGCGACGAGCGGGTCAGCGGCGCGCTGCGCGAGCTGTACCGCAGCGTCGACGACCTCGACCTGTACGTCGGCCTGTTCGCCGAGGAACCCGGCGCTCCCAACGCCATACTGCCGCCGCTCCTCACGAAGATCATCGCCATCGACGCCTTCTCCCAGGCGCTGACCAACCCGCTGCTGGCCCCGCGGGTGTTCAACGCCGCGACCTTCTCCCCGCACGGCCTGCGGATCATCGCGACCACCCGGTCGCTGTCGGACGTCCTGCACCGCAACGTCCCGGAGGATCCGCGCCCCCGTTTCGTCAGCATGACGCGCCGGCCGGGCCGGTGAGCGGGGAGAGCGGACAGGCCGCCGGGCAGTTGCGCGGCGCGGCCCGCGAGCTGGTCGACATCGGGGTCACGATCCGGGAGGCGGCGGCC